>DAOVIK010000333.1 GCA_030673735.1 Anaerolineae bacterium | reverse complement strand
GCAACCGCCACGGTCATGATTCTTGTGATGATTATTGCTCGAGCACTTCCGGCGCGATACATCCGCACGTGGATGCCGGTAGCGATCGGTCTTGCGATGATGGCTATTGTGATAGGGCAACAATCGTTGATGCTGTGGTTTTCTACGCGTACCGGGCTCATGACATTTCTGAGCGAAGCCGTGACGTCTCCTGAGAGGCTCGCAGTGGTCGTTCTCGTTGTTGGTGGAGCGGCCCTGCTCACCGGCCTAGTTGCCTACTATATCTTCGTCACATCTTTTCATGAAGGATGGGGTCACTTTCGAGAAGTGCCTGCCCAGCGCAAACCTGCAATTGCTGGATCCCGGCGCGGGCGGGGGATTTATCGCATGCTGAGGCCGTTGCGGGAGCCTTTGAAGAGCTTCCTGGTCAAGGAAGGGCTTGAATTGAGACGCGATCCACAGATGCTTATGAGCATTGCCAACCCGCTGCTCATGATGCTTGTGCTAGTGCTCATCCCGGCCAATACCATGAGGAGCGGGGGTGAGGTGCTGCAGCCGCTGTACTTCTGGTTCATGCTGATGGTCATCGCCTTGATGGCGGGCATCCTGCCAGTGGGTACCGCCATGATGTCTGTCGCTCAGGAGGGACGCCAGATCGCACTGTTGCGTGCCGCGCCCATCTCGATGGCTAGCATGCTCCGGGGCAAGTACTGGGCATCATTGGTGCCGATGGCACTCTCGTGGATGCTAGTCCTTCTCGCATCTGGGATTCTGTTGAGGCTTCCGGCTTGGCAAGTGTGCACGCTGGTAGGAGTAACGCTTTGGGGTTCGAGCGGCGCTACGTTGACAGCACTCACCATCGGTGGGCTCAAGATCGACTTCGGAGCCGAGGAGCTGAAGCATCGCATCCCGATGCTGATGAGCTACGTGACGATGGCCCTCAATACGGCCTTCTTTCTGTTGACAATCGGCGCAGGCATTTGGCTTGCCATTCGTTATCTGCCAGACAGCTCACTTGATGTGGTAGCCACGGTCTTGAGCAATCTTCCAACCGGAAGGTGGTTGCTCTCGGGTGGCCTCTTAATTCCAATCATCCTATTTGGAGGCCAGGTGGCGTTCTGGGTTGGCGCGAGACTGATTTGGAACGCCGCATTGCGGCGATTAGAAAGTTGGGAGGGGGGCTAAGAGGTACCTTCCAATCGGATGGCAGGCAAGTCAACTCGCAGACGACTAGAACCTACCTCGAGACCGGAACCAAACCCGCGCCATCCACGGCGCGGCTGATCCAGACCATAGCCTCGCGGTCCATCTTCCGTTGGTATTCCGCTGCCAATCGATCTACGAATGCTGAGGCTTCCGCTGCCTCAACCAGATTGATTGTGCAGCCGCCGAAACCGGCGCCGGTCAGGCGCGCGCCGAGGCAGCCCGGAATCCCGGAGGCGATCTCCACCAAGGCATCAAGCTCGGGAGAACTGACTTCGTAAAGGTCGCGCAGGCTGGCATGTCCCTCGAACATCAGCTTCCCGAAGCTGGCGGCATCACCGGCCTTGAGCACTTCAGCTCCGAGCCGCACGCGCTTGCACTCACTCACCACATGTTCGGCGATGGGACGCAGGCTGGGCGGCAGCGCTTGCTCATGCTCTTGAAGCTCACTGGGGGTGACGTCGCGCAGGGCGCGGACGTTCGGCAGGCGCTCGGAGAGCAGGCGCGCGGCCTGCTCACAGGCCGCACGGCGCTGGTTGTACGCCGAGCCGCCCAGCCTGCGCCGCACTCCACTGTCGGCGATGACGAGCGAGACTTCTGCCGGAAGCGGCACACATTCCCACTCATGTGTGCGTGTGTCGAAGCACAGGGCGTGATCCCTGATCCCGTGAAGGCTACAGAACTGGTCCATCAACCCGCATTGCACGCCCACATAGTCGTTTTCGGCGTGCTGGCAGAGCTGCGCCAACGCCATCGGTGGAACCTGCCAATCGGCGAGTGCTTGCCAGGCGGTAGCGAAGGCGACCTCGATGGCGGCTGAGGAGGAAAGCCCCGACCCGATTGGCACATCGGAGGTCAGTACGCATTGCATGCCGGTGAGGGCATGGCCAGCATGGCGCAAAGCCCATGCAACGCCTGCCGGATATAGCGCCCAAGCGGGAAGGTCCTCACCGGCGAGGTCGAGCTTATCTTCAAGTCCTTTCAAATCGAAAGCGATGCTCTCTCCCAGATCGAGGGCATGTATCGAGACCTCGGTGGATTGGGATGGCGAGGCGGCGAGCCATGCGCAGCGATCGATGGCGACGGGGAGCACCCAGCCGTCGCTGTAATCGACGTGCTCACCAAGAAGATTGACACGTCCGGGGGCACGGGCAATCAAACGGGGCAGGTGGCCGAATTCTCGCTCAAATGCTTGCAGTAAGTTGGGCGGTGCACTCACGGTCCCACCCCGCCCTCAGGAGGCGCGGGGTCGATGAGCAGGCCGAAGCGCGCTGCGGCAGCAAGCATGGGTTGCAGATCACGCTGGCGCTTTCGCTGCACGCGCCCAATGACGCGCTGCGGCGCAAGTTGATCCCCTGGGCCCAGACGATCCCCATCGACGAGTTGGTGTCGGCGGCTTCGTACTACTTCGAG
>DAOVIK010000026.1 GCA_030673735.1 Anaerolineae bacterium | reverse complement strand
AGCGAAGCGAGCCGAGGGATCCCCATGATGCCGCAGTGATAGTGAAGGCTCAAGAGCATCATACGGGCGGTTCGCCCATAGCATCAAAGGCGCAACGCGCTTTAGAAGTGCGTTGCACCTACGTATCCGATTGTCATCCTGAGAAGCCCGGAGGGCGATCCCATAATGACATCAGGGACCCCAGTAAGAGCGTCTGGGGTGAACGACGAGCGGCGAAGGATCTCATTGATACAGTTGGACCGATATGCCGAGGAACGAGATTCCTCGGCAAAGAACGCCTCGGAATGACATGCACTGGTGGGATGCACCTATGTATCTGCTTGTCATCCCGAGTGAAGCGAGGGATCTCGATTCCCACAGGCCAGGCACGTCCATTCCCAGAATCGAGATTCCTCGGCAAAGAACGCCTCGGAATGACACAAGCGGTGGGATGCAAACAGTCGCGGATCTCACATCCCCAATGTTGTTCTGGGAGGCGCCCTTCGAAGCTTTGGCAAAGACTGCTGGAATTGGAGAACTGTGCCGGCTTTAACGTCGTAGGGGCTGCCCTTTTGGGACAGCCCCTTTAATGCTCGAAGGTAGTGACTGGACCAATTGCTAGCTGTCTCCCTCGCCCATGATGACCTTGGGTTCCTTGAGCGCTAAAGCAAGCAAAAGACAGATTGCCAGCAGAGCGATAATCACGATCAGCGACGAGCTCATAGACCCATCAACCGGGGACCTGAAGCTATCCATCCCGAGAATGAATATGATTCCCGAAATCTGTCCGACCAGCAGCAGCAATCCGTTTGATGTGCCCTCCGGCGCGGGGTAGGCGATCTCAGCTCCATACTGGAACCCGATCGGGCCTGCACTGAGAAGGAAGAAGCCCAGCACAAACGCAGAAGCCAGGAGTAGCCCGTAGCTAGGAGCAAATGCTACTCCGACCAAGCCGGGAATCGTTCCCACGAGCGCCAAGATGATGAACGGCACACGCTTGCGGTAGCGATCCGAGAGCATGGGCATGACGACCGCTCCGATGATTCCAGCAGTGACCATCAATCCTCCCGCGATCCCTGCTTCTTCCATCGAGAAACCTCGCGGCCGCAGGATCTCCTCGATCCAAGTCGATACAGAATTGAATGCGCCAAGACCGACGAAGAAGATGGCCATCAGCAGGATGAAATCCCGCTTGCGAAGAGTCTGCTTCAGCCCGTCGAGAACCAGCGAGCGCTCCTCCAGCTCCGGTGGACATGGCGGCGTCGTAGGCCTTTCGCGAGCCAGGACCAAGAAGACAACTGCCGAAGCCACTGCCAGGAGTCCGTAGACGAAGAGCATGCCGTCGATTCCGGTACTGCCGATAACAAAGGGCGTCAGGACCATACCCAGAATGATACCCAAGTACATCGCCAACGAACCCAATCCGGTCATTGTTGCCCGATCCTCCACCGGGAACCACCGTGCAGCGACCGTGGTAAGGGCGTTAAGAATGAATGGCTGCCCAATGCCGATGCCGATCTGAGCGACGAGGACCAAGGTGTAGTTCGGCGTCACCAGCCCGCGCATCAGGCCAAACACGCCGGTGAGTACGGCACCCACGCCGACGCCGATGCGGATCCCGTACGTATCGATCACCCACGACGCCGGAAATGAAACTAGGATGTAGACCACCATGAAGCTCATCGAGAGCAGACCGATCTCAAGCTCCGATACTCCGAAATGCCCCACGGCCTCGCCAGTGATCGGCGCAAACGTAATCCACATCATCTGGTTGACAAGGACGATGAGCATGAAGGCCAATATCATCACCCATCGGTACCCATAGACCTGAAATCCTGACTCTTTCACAGTGAATCTCCTCCTTCAATCCAAGCGATTGGTATCGAGTAGTTTGATGCGGTCATTCGTTCGCACAGTTCCACCGGTAGCACGGTGTCCCGGCTCCTCCTGCTGCGTGAAAGCACGGTCTCCGAGGTGTTTAAACCCCGAATCACGAATTCGATGTCGCAAACCTTTGAAAGCAAATCTGGAATGGAAAAACTGAGGCTGCCGCTACGCTTCAAGACAGGACGGCAGCCAAAGCTCCTGTTCGGTGATCTCCGATTTCGTAGAGGGGCCCTCCTGCTACGTCACCAAAATCCCGCAATTCCGATTCGTGCTTACCTAGATCCTTCCAGTAATGACTCAAGACTTGGCGCAGGTCGGGATCCATTAGCCAGTGGTTCTCTGCGAAAGCATAGGATTGATAGCGCATGATCTCACCGATGTACACGAAACTGAAAATCCGGCACACAAGACATACATATAGGCAACTCAAATTGAGAACTGAGAGTGGACACGGAATACCGGATCGCTATCGAAACGATCCAGAAAACAACCGCCGGGCGAAGACCCGGCGTTAATCTCTTGAAAACCTCATCTGCAGGACTTGCATAATCTTGGGCGCCCAACGGGCCAGCGCCTTGAACGTGGATCGAGGGGAAACATATGGATCGAGCCCTAGCGTTAGAACGCACTCCATGTTCAAAAAGATGATCAGCTGCTGGCGCTTTGAACCCGACACGTTGACATAGCGAAGGTGCCCGCCCGCGATCTCATTGATCACCCTTTCTCCCGAAATGGTCAGTGCAGCTACCATTGCCGCGACGCGCTCGATGTCAATTTGGGGATTCTCGGGAACGCAAGCCATGACGAGTCCGCGATCGTCAACAAGAGCTACCCACTGAGGATCGCCCAGATCGTCCTTTAGATTACCCAATACACGCAAGAGCTCAGATTCCCTTGTAACCATGCTTGCATTCCTCAGGCACGGTGATAAGCAAGGATCTTGCTTTAGATTATCCTCTCTAGGCTTCAAACGCAAGCTTGGCATGCGTGTCGGCCTATTTCAATATAAGCATATACGATGCAAATCATTCTCCATCCAGACAACTCCAGCCATCAATGGAACCAACTATCTTCCGTGGCTATCGCGAATGCTATCGAGTTGGCCTTGCCAAGCCTTTGGGATACAATCGATGCGGCATGGACAGAAGACGCCTGTTCCGGCGGCCTGGGTTCCGCAGATTGCTGGCTTTAGCAATCTGGATCGCGCTATATGCCTGGGTCTACGCCACACTTGAAGAACCGCGCCCGACGCTGCTCGTCATCGGGCACTTTGCGCTGGCAACGATCGCACTCATCCTGACGATCGCCATGAGCGCCCAATTCGTCCTGCCTGTGCGCTCAAGGAACGAGCGCTTAGCAGTTTTCCGGCGCGTGTTGGCATATCTGGTGGGTATACGCGGGCCAGTGATGTTCGTGCAGAACGGCAAGGTGATCGAAGATTTGGGCGAACGTCGTCGTTCCGGCAGCGGCGTTCTGCTCATCGACCAGGCGAGCGCAGCCGTGCTTCGCACGAAGACTCGCTTCACACGCGCAGCAGGACCGGGAATCACCTTCACCAATCCTGAAGAGCATCTCGCCGAAGCGCTTGATCTGCGCCGTCAGGTGCGCAGCGTTCGAACCACAGACCCATTCTCAGAGACGCCCGTCCAAGAGGCCGATATTGCATCACTGGCGCGCACGGAAGATGGCATCCCCATCGCAGCCGATCTCAGCGTCACTTTCATTCTCGACCCGGGGCATTTCAACCCTCCACGTGAGGGAAGTCATTCCCATCTTTCTCCCTACGAGTTCAACGCCGATGCCGCTGAAAAGGCTGTATTCGGCCACACGTTCCATCAAGGTGCCGATGTGCCCTGGACAGAGATTCCACTGCGCCTCGTGGCCGATCTTTGGCGCGAAGAGGCCAAGAACTGGTGCCTGGAGGCGCTCTTCACAAAGGAAAAGGACCAGCTAACACCCCTGCAGCACATTCAGCGCCAGATTTTCAAGCGCCTCAGCCCTCCGCTGCCAAATCAGGCTGAGGCATCAAACCTTGATTCGCACACTTCGAAGCGGGAAAGCGAGATCCTGCGCTCAAGAGGGATACGCGTGCTCGATGTGCAGGTATCGGAATTGCGACTGCCACCCGACATTGCCGACGGCCACACCGAACGCTGGCGCGAAAAGTGGGCGGGAGCGGTCCAGGGCGCGCTCTCCGAAGCCACGCGCGAAGCAGATCTGGCACGCCAGCTTGGCGAGCAGGAAGCCCAGGAAAGTTTAGCAAGAGAGCTTACTGCGGAGCTGCGCGGACAGATCGCAGGCGGCAAGGCGCCCGGCATAAGAGAGACTCTTAGCACGCTTCTGCAGGACGCCGTCCGCGTGTGCACGGATCAGGAACTGGTCGTCGATGGCAGCGCATTAGCGATGCACCTGCGCCAGATTGCCGATGAAGTAGATTCACTCGACAACAACTGCCAGCCGCGCCCAGGATAGGGAAAGCAATCGGATGCAAGAACGCCCGGCACGGTTCCCCAATGATCGTTCTCAAGCCTGGCTTCGCAATGCGTTATCCAGCTTTCTGGCGCGTGACGCAGCAGGTGCGAATCGAAGGCTGATCGTGATCGGCGGCATTGTCCTGCTCTACTGGCTTGTTCTGGCCCTCCTGATCGAACTCCCAGCAAGTACCTCCTTGATCGGAAATACCACTCTTCCCTTCCCCATCGATGTCCTGCTGGATTTCGCAAGGTCGCTTTTCGCACCGCCCGTGATCGTGCATGTTCTCCCCGTGCTTGCCGGCCTCTATCTTGGACTCCAGGTAGCGACCCATTATCTTGCCGACCTGGTTGAGCTTCAACCCTCCTCAAGAGCTTCCCGATACCTGGCTTCCTCCATCTTCGGTTTAGGCTACTACTCCATGGAAGTGTCCAATGGTGAACCAAACTCGTTGGACAACACACATCCACTGGTTCGCATTGGTGGTCCCGGTCTCCTCACAGTTCATTTGGGATTTGCTGCGGTTTCCGAGACCACCGATGGCTTCCCTCGCATTTACGGTCCCGCCAAGTCACGCTTCATCCAGGGATTTGAGCGCTTGCGAGACGTCGTCGACCTGCGCGATCAACTGGGCAAGGTCGATGAGGTGCGTGCGGTTACGCGCGACGGCATCGAGGTGTACGCCCGCGACGCTCAGATGATGTTCCGGGTCTATGTAGCGGATCTCACTCGCAATCTCCAGTCGCCCTATCCCTACGACGAGAATGCGGTTCGACATCTGGTATACGGCAGGGCAGTGACCACCAATGGACCGCGCGAAAGGTCCGAAGTGCTGGCTGATCTCGTTAGCAACGAGATTCGCACGTTCGTCGCCGGCCTTACCATCGAGGAGTTCCTTGCCTTGCAACCTCGTGTCATGCTTGAGGAAGGAAGCCAAGCGGCGCGTGATGTCAGGGCGCAGACGATCCACATTCCACGTCGCCAATTAACGGACCGATTCCACACCTCAGATACACGCCAGCGGCTCCAGGAGCGTGGATGGGAGGTGGCATGGGTTGGCGTGGGAACATGGGAAGTTCGCGATCCCCCATCTCCATCTCCACTCGAAGCTGGGCCAGGCGAGACCATCGTCACCACTTGGCGTGATATGCAAAGGGCTCGGCTTTATCGCAACCCAGAGTATCTACAACGTCAACGCAGTTTTGCCCATCAAGCCTACACCGGTCGTGTCTTCCGCGAGTTCGTCGGAATATGGGAGAGCGAAGAAGGCGATTACCCCACACGTTGTTGGCTGCTTCTTGCGGCTGGCTTCCTACGCCACCTGCAGGATATGCACCGCAGCCTGGCCAGCAGCCCCCAAGCACAGATTCCTTTGGATTTCCAAGCCGCGGTAGAGCACGTCAGGACACTGGTCAAGCCCGAAAGCCTCTAGGAGGAATTCCAACTTGAGTTCACTTCCTTCTTGGGACGGTCACGTGCTGGTGATCGGTGCCGCCGGGACGGACATCATTGGCCGTGCCTCCACCTCACTTCAAAGCGGCACTTCCAATCCGGGCCAGGTTCGAATGTGCTACGGTGGCGTGGCGCGCAACATCGCCGAGAACCTTGTCCGCTTGGGCACCGAAACCGTACTGATAACGGCCGTGGGGGAGGATGAAGCCGGCCATCAACTGCTGGACCATGCCTCCAACGCCGGCATTGTGACCGAATACGCCATTGTCAGTGAAGATATGCAGACTGGCGCCTATTTGGCCGCGCTTGACGATCAGGGCGCACTGCATTTCGCTCTCGATGACATGAGCGCCATCGAGGCTATCACGCCACAGTTATTGCGAGAGCACCGGTCGCTGTTCAAGGGTGCGGCAGCAGTCGTATTGGATGCCAATCTCCCGCCAAAATCCCTGGCAGCAGCGGTCTCGCTGGCAAGCCGGGCGGGGGTACCCATTGGCGCCGATCCGACCTCGGTGAGTCTGGCGAAGCGCTTGGAGCCACATTTGGCTGATCTGTGGCTGATCACGCCCAACGAAGCCGAGGCCGAGGCGCTTTGCCCGCACCCGGTGCCGCATGCCGACCGAAATCAAGCCATCGACGCCGCACGCCACCTCGTGGCCGAGGGTGTTGATATCGCCATCATCACCATGGCCGAATTTGGCGTTGGTTACGCCACCGCCGACAGCAGCGGGCATGTTCCCGCCGTGCAGACCGAGATCATCGATCCGACCGGCGCCGGTGATGCCCTCACCGCGGCGCTGATTTTTGCCCTGCTCAACGAAATCCCACTTGATGAAGCGGTGCGTTTAGGGGTATCAGCCGCCACCCTGACCCTGCGCACGACAGGCAGCGTGGTTCCCGACCTATCGCTCGAATTGCTTTACGATCAATTGCGTTAGGAAGAAGCTTCCGTTTGCATGGCTTTCCTGACAACTACGAGGTGCGACCAGCTCTCATGAACCCTAAGGACGCTCCCAGATGGCTCGAGATCCATTCGGAAGTGCAAACCGCGCTGGCCGTGAATCTTCCGGTCGTCGCCTTGGAATCGGCGGTCATCACTCACGGCTTGCCCAAACCAATCAACATCGAGACGGCAATGGACATGCAGTCCGAGGTGCGTGAAGCTGGGGCAACTCCAGCCATCGCGGCTGTGCTCGAAGGCCGTATTCATCTGGGCATCGATTCCGATGAATTGGCCCGCCTTGGAGAATCCAGCGAGACACGAAAGGTAAGCCTCCGGGATTTCGGATCGATGATTTCCCAAAAGATGAGCGGCGGAACTACGGTTGCGGCCACGATATTCGTGGCGCATGCCGCGGGCGTGCGTGTGTTTGCTACCGGCGGTATTGGCGGCATGCATCGCGGCAAGGAGGGGGACATCTCGGCGGATCTTCCAGCGCTGGCGCGATGGCCGGTGGCAGTCGTGTGCTCGGGCGCCAAGGCGTTTCTCGATCTGCCACGCACGCTCGAATGGCTCGAAACCGCGGGGATCCCGGTGATCGGATACCAAACCGCTGAGTTCCCCGCCTTCTTCAGCCCGGGCAGTGGGCTGGGCGTGAGTGCAAGAGCCGATCAAGCGCAAGAGGTCGTGGATCTCCTGAAAGCGCATTGGGATTTGGGCCTGCAAACTGGCGCCCTGATCTGCGTGCCCTGCCCGCCGGAAGCATCCATTCCATGGGACCAGATGCAGGCCTTTATAAGAGAAGTAGAAGATGAGGCAGTTGCGGCCGGTGTGAGCGGCCCAGCCCTTACCCCCTTCGTGCTGGAACGGTTGGGAGAAGAAACCAACGGCGCCACGCTTAAGGCCAATATTGCTCTGCTTCGCAATAATGCCCGCGTGGCTGCCGAGATCGCCTCGCTGATGTAAGTTGCTACAAGCTCACTAGGTCCCCGCGGCTTCCTCCCCGTTCAATCTGAGTCGCACATCAAGCGCGACGGCTCCCTTCCCTTTTTGAAGAACGCGCAGCGGATTGATCTCCACCTCGTCAACTTGGGGAAGATCTTGCGCTAGTTGGCTTATGCGCAGGATGGCTTGCACGACAGCTTCGCGATCCGACGCCGGAAGATCGCGGTAGCCTTCAAGGCGTCTTCCTGCCCATGTCTCCTGCAGCAGGCGTTCGGCCTCGCGGCGGTTCAGTGGGGCCAGGCCAAAAGCGACGTCACCCAAGCCCTCAACCTCCACGCCACCCAATCCGAACATCACCAGCGGCCCGAACTGATCATCGCGAACCACGCCGACGATGACCTCTTGCCCTGATTCCACCATGGGCTGGACAAGCGCGCCCGCGATCCGAGCCTGCGGATGAGTCTCTTTGGGCCGTTCGGTAACCTGGCGGTAGCCCTGCTCTACGGCTTGCTGGTCTTGCAAATCGAGGAGCAATCCGCCAACGTCTGATTTATGCGGCAAATCGGGCGATACGACTTTCAGGGCAACTGGGAATCCCAGCTTCGCCGCGGCATCAGATGCTTCCTTTGGTGAACCGGCGATCTCCGCTGCCACAACATCGATGCCATAGGCGCCCACGACCCTTGCTGCAACGCTCGCCTCCACGAAACCGCCTGATCCCACTGCGGCGTCCTTCAGCGCTTCCAGCGCATCCTTTGTGCGAATGCCTTTCAGTTCAAGAGGCTTCTCTTTCGGCTGCTTAAGCTGTTCGTTTCGATCTGCCAGCACACGCAAAGCGGAAGTCGCGCGCTCAGGGAAACGATAATCTGGAACGCGTGATTGGCGAAACAACCGCGCCGCATGCACGACAAGCTCATCGCCCATCAAGGCCACCACGACCGGCTTGGTCGTATAGCGGATGCGAGGCACGATCGCTCCCGCCACCTCGGCAGCAGTGGTCATCGGCGGAGGTGCGATGATGATCATCACCCCATCGACGCCATCATCATCGAGCAGCGCGTCGAGGCACTCGGCGTACTCCATGGGACCCGCCCCAGCGAGCATGTCAACAGGATTGCGCAAACTAGCGGCCGCAGGAAGGATCTCGGCCAGGCGGTCCTTCGTCTTCTGTGAAAACTGCGCGCTCAGAAGCTTGTTGGCTTCGAGCGCATCGCCGGCAATGGCCCCGGGTCCTCCAGCGTTGGTGAGCACGGCCATGCGTCGTCCTTCGGGAAGGGGGCACCACGCAAGCGCCCGGGCCCAGTCGAACATCTCCTCGCTGGATTCGGCGCGGATCACCCCGGCGCGATAGAAGGCAGCTTCGTAAGCCACGTCCTCGCCGGCCAGAGCTCCTGTGTGCGAAGCCACAGCCTGACGACCAAGATCTGTGCGCCCCACCTTGATAGCCACGACCGGCTTTACGGGCGTCACCTGGCGAGCGCGCTCAATGAACTGCTCTCCATCACGCACGCCTTCCAGGTACATAGCTACAACCTTTGTATTCGGATCATCGGCAATCGCTGGCAAGAGATCCGATTCGGTCAGGTCCATTTGGTTGCCCAAACTGACCAATCGTGAGAGCCCGAATCCTTGTCCGCGTGCCCAGTCGATGACCGCCTCGCAGATCGCTCCTGAGTGAGAGAGAAACGCAACATCCCCTGCGGTTGGCCCTGGCAACGGAAGAAACGTGGTATCGATAGGCATGTGCGTGTCTAGATAACCGATGCAGTTGGGGCCGACGACGCGGATGTCATGCTTCCGTGCGATGCGCAAGCACTCTTCCTCTAAAGCCGCTCCGTCCGGCCCGACCTCCCTAAAGCCACCGGACCCGATGATTGCGGCGTGTATGCCTCGCTGCCCGCAATCCTCGAGAGCTTGAGGAACCGCCTTGGCGGGAATGATGATCACCGCCAAATCGACCGGATCTGGAACACTGGCAAGATCCGGATAGACGGGGCGATCGAATAGTATCCCCCCATGAGGATTGACGAAATGCAGCGCTCCCTGATAAGCAGAAACGACAAGATTGCGAGCCACACCATAGCCCAGCTTGGTAGGATGCCTTGATGCGCCGATCACCACCACGCCACGTGGAACAAGGAGTGCGTCTAGCACGATGCTCTTCTCCAAACCCGCGAATTTCTCACCCGGATCCTCGAAGTGAATGCAAGAATGATATCAGCAATGCGTCACCGCGGGCAATTTATTGCATGCGTAGATTGCGTGTGTTAGAATGCCACCACTGCAGGAATCTCAACCAGGCAGGAGGCTTGGTGATGGTAGAGGTCGAAATCGACAGCATCCGGGTGAGCTTGATGTCTCAGCACCGGATCGTGATCCTGAAGGAAGTGGATTCAGAGCGCTTCCTGCCCATCTGGATTGGCCCCTACGAAGCGGAAGCGATCACCGTTAGCCTGCAGCAGATGGAAGTAGCTCGACCACTGACGCACGATCTTCTGCGCAATGTGCTCAAGGCGCTTGAGGCAGAAGTGGTGAGTGTCAACATCATCGAGCTGCGTGAGAATGTCTTCTATGCCCGCATCATGCTGAGCGTGAACGGTCGCGAGATCGGCATCGATTCACGCCCATCGGACGCGCTAGCGCTTGCCGTGCGCGTGAAAGTGCCGGTCTATGTCGATGAAAGCGTGATGGACGAGGCGGCAACCGTACCTCAGGAGGGCGTCGACGGCGGAGAATTGGTCGACGAAGACGAGAGCAAGCGCCTCGAGGTTTTCAAGGACTTTGTAGAAACGCTGGATATCGAGGACACCAATCCCACGGACGGGGAACCGGAAGACGGATAGCAGCCGTCCGGCATTTACACCATCACCTGTTTAAGACCGCATCCACAATCCGCGGGAGGCATGACACGCCTCCCGACTTCAACACTTGGCATTACGCCAATACGGTGGGCAACTATGAACGATTCTGTTCCTCCCCCAACCCCGCCAGCGAGGTCTTCCTCTGAGGTACAGGTCCTTCCCCATAATCGTGAAGCCGAAGAAGCTGTACTGGGATCAGTGTTGCTCAACCCCGAAGTCTACTACGACGTTGCACATTTCCTTTCCGCAGACGACTATTACCTGCATCGCAATCGCTGGATCTGGGAAGCATTCAACGCCCTCAACGAAAAGCGCATCCCGATCGACATCCTGACAGTTTCGGAGGAACTGGAGAGTCGGGGACAACTCGAGGAAGTTGGTGGGCCGGCCTATCTCACCACGCTGATCACCAATGTCCCTACCTCGCTTCACGCCGAAGCCTATGGTCACATCGTCGAGGACACCGCCACGCGGCGCCGGCTGCTGCAAGCGGCCACGCAGGTGGCGCGCCTTGCTTACGAGACCGAGACCTCGATCGCCGACGTGGTCGACGACGCCGAGAGAACGATCTTCGGGGT
>DAOVIK010000146.1 GCA_030673735.1 Anaerolineae bacterium | reverse complement strand
TTGGCCAAGGCTACGATCCTCGCTGCGGGAGGATTGGGGAGAATCTATCGCAACACGACCAATCCTCCGGGCGCGCGGGGTGATGGTTTAGCGATGGCCCATCGCGCGGGAGCACGGATCGTGAACACCGAGTACGTGCAATTTCATCCCACGGTGCTAGCCGTTCCCGGAGCGGAAGGATTCCTTGTGACAGAGGCGGTCCGCGGCGAGGGCGGAATCTTGCTCAACCCTGACGGCGAAGCTTTCATGGAGGACTACTCACCGGAATGGAAGGACTTGGCGCCACGCGATATCGTGGCGCGGGCCATCCATGACCAGATGGAAACGCGTGGGTACTCGCATGTGCTCTTGGATATCGCTTCGTACATGGAAGCTGAAGATATCCGCTCGCGTTTCCCCAATGTAAACGAGGCATGTCGCAAGGCCGGCGTGGATATTACGAGAGAGCCTGTTCCTGTCGTTCCAGGAGCGCACTATGCCTGCGGCGGAGTACTGGCAGATGAATGGGGACGGACAAGCATTGAGAATTTGTACGCAGTTGGAGAGGTTTCGTGCACGGGCATCCATGGGGCCAACCGGTTGGCGTCGACGTCACTGCTGGAAGGCCTGCTTTGGGGAAGTCGAGCGGCGGATCACATTGAGACGAAGCTGGTGGCAAAGGGGCGGCCCAAGCTTCCCGAGGCGGACGATTTTCCGCGCTGGGACGAAAGCGGCCTTGAAGCAGAAGCTGACAAGACCCTGATCCACGGCGATATGCAGACGATTCAGAACATCATGTGGCACTACGTGGGGCTGGTGCGCAGTGCGGATCGGCTTTCGCGTGCAATACGCGAGTTGCGGCACTTATGGAACGAGATCGAAACCTTCTACAGGGAAACAAAGCTGAGCGATGGTCTGATCGGCTTGCGCAACGCAGTTGAGGTGGCGCTCATCGTGGCGCAGGCCGCGCGGCACAACCGCCAAAGCCGCGGCTGCCATTATCGGCAAGACTCGGTCGAGTTCGAAGGCGACCGCCTTATCTAGCTCGGATCCCGGGAAATGCGAAGCAGATGAAGTGCAGAGTGCAACTTGAAGCTGGAGTAGTGTTGTGCGGGCAAGAGGGACTGCAGTGGAGTGCTTGATATGAGCAAGGTTTCTCGACCTGCTGCCGTCGCGATTGGGCTCTTGGTTGTATGCTCCTTGATATCAGGTTGTGCTCTTGTCCCGACTGATGAGATGATCATTGAATATCGCCGCGTCGGCGGAATTGCTGGCTTTAACGAGGCTCTTGAGATTCGGGAGAACAGAAGCGCTCAACTAGTGGCCTATGGAGGCATTATAGAATTCCAGATTGAAAGCGATCGCTACGAGAATCTGATAGGCCTTTTCGAAGCGGCAGATTTCATGCAATTGGACGCAGAGTACCTGCCGGAAAGCACCTGTTGTGATCTTTTTGACTACACAATCCGCTACCAGAGTCACACTGTGCACACAATGACAACCGCGGTTCCGGTGGAGATTGAGCCCATATTGGCTGCCCTGGATGGAATTGTCAGTGAGCAGCTGGCAAGATGAATAGACGTTGTCCCCATAATCAGTGTTGAGAAAGCTCAGGATGGACTGGGAACCTATGGCTTGGATGGGAGATAGAAGGATGCCTGGCATCTCTGTAATCGATAGGAGCTTGTGACCATGGAATCGACGGCTGTCACCGTACTGGTTATTGTTGCGGTTGCTCTGGTTGGTTTGCTTGTGGGGCTAGCATGGTTCTACGTCCAGACCAGAAATAGAATGAACGCCATCCATGAAAGGCTCATCGAGAGCAGCACATTGCAGCGTGGAACAAGCGAATCTTATGGACAGATTCGGGAGACGCTGGGAAAGCTGAAAGAGGCCAGCCGGCATATGGAACAGGTCGGCAAGGAGATTGCCGGACTTGGGGATCTCTTGAGGGCGCCAAAGATCAGAGGCGGCATCGGAGAGCTTTTCCTGGGAGATCTTCTAGGGCAAACGCTCTCACCTGATCAATACGACTTGAACCATGGCTTCCGCAGCGGCGAGCGTGTGGATGCCGTAATTGTGCTCAAGGGGGGCATGGTGCCGGTGGACGCGAAGTTCCCTTTGGAGAGCTTCCAGCGGTTGATTGCGGCCAAAGACGACGATGCGCGAGCGAAACACAAGCGGGAATTTGCTAGGGCGGTGAGGGGGCACATCAATGACATAGCCCGAAAATACATCCTGCCTGATGAGGGAACGCTCGATTTTGCGTTTATGTATATTCCTGCCGAGAATGTCTACTACGAGACGATCATAAAGGACGAAGGCTTGGGGGAGGATCAAGGCATCATTTCGCATGCGCTGGCCAGACGGGTGATCCCGGTTTCGCCGAACAGCTTCTATGCTTATCTTCAGGCGATAGTGCTGGGATTGAAAGGACTGCAGATTGAGAAGCAGGCGCAAGAGATCATGCAGTATCTGGGGCGTCTGCAGGGCGATTTTGGGCGTTTTAGGGAGGATTTCAGAACCCTCGGAGGACATGTGGAGCGGGCGCGCAAGAAATACGAGGAAGCAAGCGTGAAATTGGGGCGTTTTGAGGAGAAGCTAATCGGGGCGGGAGAGCCGACGTACGAACTGCCTGCAGATCCACAACCCTCGATTGAAGGACCTGAGCAGGGTGGTGCGCAAGACCAGACCAGCTAAAATCTCCCGGCTATGGGCTGGAAAGAAACGCATAATAATTGCGAATGAGGCAAGAAAAGGTTGCGGGAAACGTAAGGCATTCTTGCTTAATTACGGCTACAAGGAATGGCGTGGACGGAAAGCGAGATTGACAAGACGAAGCCATGGATCGTGGAGAAACACGGCTTCGATTTGTAGGGATGGCAACAGGTGAAGAGGGGATTAGCCAAGAGTCAGAGTCTTGCCCGCGTTGAAGCGCCTGAGTCCGTGGCCGGTTTAGTATTAGGGAGATCGATAAGCCGGGTCGGGCCGAAGCATCAATCCAATCAATCGGCTGTTGCTACAGCGAATACAGTCCAGTAATAGTAGCCATCAACATCCATGTGAATCAGAAGGAGCGATTCTCCATTTCCGTCTGCCCCCCAACCAGTGCAATATAAATCTGCATCGCGGGTTAGAAAGCTGTTAGCAGTGCCTAGTGCCAGATCATCGCCGATGGTCTCGGGCGGTTCTTCTCCACAATCAATATCCCTACCTTCTGATGGGTAAAAACGCTGAACGTGCTCTATTGCAACCGAGGGATCCCGGCGAGATCTTCCCGCGCCACGAGCGTTAACTTCAAATGGATCTCTCATCAGGGTTGTCATTGTTGCATAATCGCGATCTTCTACCGCCTGGGCAAGCCAGCCTTTGAATTCATCAAGGTCCGAGGTAAGTAGGCGTTCAATTGCCGCGGTGGCGGTGGCTACAGGTTCACCGTTGGTAGTGGATCCGCATGCAATTACGGCGATTGCGAGCAGGGCGGCGGGAATAAGCAGCAGGGGTCCAGCTTTTCGAGCTCCTTTCATTCTTCTTGCCTCCTTAAAGTTGATAAACACTGTTGAAATGAATCCGTGAACTGCTTTCAGGGCTTAGTTCCGAGCGCATCCATTACGACAAGGCACACAGTTCGCAGGTGCGGTCCCAAATGCCTCATATATCCTATACCGTCAACCCCTACTAGGCAAGAAGGAAACGAAGTTTGCTGGTGTGGACTGTTCTTTCAGCTTCACAATGGAGAATGCCCAGAATACATCAAGTCGCGACCGAAGTGGCCGAGCCGGTGTCGCTGGAGGTGGAGCGGTAGATGAATGAGCGATCTTTTTGGGGCTGGCTATGGCTAGTGCGCGGACCAGAGATTGAAATCTTCGAAGCTGACCTCAGCGTTATCTGCCTGGTACGTGCCGAGGTAGAGGGCGTAGCCGCCCACGGGGAAATTTGCGAAGTTGTCGGTGGTGATCCGGTATACCCAGTGGCCGTTAACATAGAAATCGATGATCTTGTCCCGGGCATAGACGCCGACTCTATTCATTGCTCCTGGGCCGGCATCGATGTATTCGCTTGAGTGGAGGGTCGTGAGCGAAGAGCAATTCCACGTATCAGTGTCCACCACCGAGCAGATCGCAGTTCCGGGATTGGGCCCTCCCTTGAAGCCTACATGGAACTGGCCTCCACAGGTTACACCGAACAGATAGCCTTCGTTGGCCATCTGGTCGCCTCGGAACACCAAGCCGCCGCTATCGCGTTCGTCGCAATATGGGCCATTGATGACGACCACATCTACATAGAAATCGGCGAGCGTGGCAAAGGTCCAGAACCAGACATACCGGCCACGAGAAGTTTCGCTGATGTGGTAGCGACCGTCATCGCCATACCACGATCGGCTGGTGCCGATCTCATGGCTGGAAAAAACTCCTGAGAGTTGGTCATCGAAATCATCGCGCGTGTGGCCCGGTCCCCAATCAGCTGCTAAGTCGTAGCTGGCGCGTACCAGACTGCCCTCGATGGGAGCTGTTTCTGTGGTTTCTATCGGGATTCTTACCGATGTTGGTCGCACAGTGGTAGGCCGAGGGGTTGATTCTGGGCGATTAGCTTCACTCGTTTGAATGTTGTTGAGGGAGGCGTTGATGGTTGCTTGATGCTGATGAACGACAGCCGTTTGCGCCATGGCAGTGGTGTCAACAGGAGGGACAGTGGCACAGGAAGCCAGGAGCAGGCATGCAAGAATGACAAGGCACGCGGCAGGATTATGCCGCGAGCTGCGATTCGATGATGGCTCACGATTGAGCGTCCCAAACCTTCTGGGATCAGCCATTCCTATGTGACCTCCGGCCCATACGTAGACTCTACACTTGACCGCTCGGTGGATAGTACATCCCAATAGTACTGTTTTGCATCAAATGTGGATCCCTTGCGAACTCTGGGCTGGTGGTTGTTGAATGAAGATAGCTCAACATAGCTTCCGGGATCAAGGCGAGTGGATCGGAAACGGATGCCTCAGCGAGTGGCGATTTTGTGACAATCACCATAGAATACGTGCCATCATTATGACGGAAGGCGATTGTGCGCAACGCTCGGCAGTTGCGCAGGTTGTCAATAGCAGGGCAGCATGCAGCAAGCAGGAGCTGCTGCATGTTTAGGTTGCTAAATACCGCCATCGCTGGAGCAAGGAATCGGTGAATGTAACGAGCGACGCCCAAGCTGTTGGAGAAACGCTGGTTGAGCGCTCGCGGCCGCAGAATCGAAGGCGGTTCTCGTTTGCGGCTTTGCTGGGGTTAGCTTTCGGTGTAGCGCTCTTGGCAGTGGGAGCAATCGGGCTGGCGCTATCTGTGC
>DAOVIK010000008.1 GCA_030673735.1 Anaerolineae bacterium | reverse complement strand
TAGGCATGACCCAGATCTTCGACGAATCCGGGGCTGTGCAACCGGTAACGTTGATTGAAGCTGGGCCTTGCTATGTCACCCAAATTCGCCAAGAGTCAAGAGACGGCTACTCGGCGATCCAACTCGGCTTCGGAGATGCAAAACCCCGACGCTTGACCGGAGGCCAGTTGGGCCACCTCAAACGAAGCAAGCTGCCGGCGTTGCGCTACCTGCGGGAGTTTCGGGTGCGTGAGGCTGGCTCGCTAAAGAATGGCGACAAGATCACGGTGGAAGTGTTCACCATAGGCGATCGTGTCGATGTGGTCGGAACGAGCAAGGGGCGCGGATTTGCTGGAGCCGTCAAACGCTACGGCTTCAGGGGTGGGCCCAAGACTCATGGACAATCAGACCGGCAGAGGGCGCCCGGCTCGCACGGCGCCACCTCAACGCCGGGACGGGTATTCAAAGGCTCGCGAGGTCCGGGGCATATGGGCAACGAGCGCGTGACCTCGCAGAACCTGAGCGTGGAATTCGTGGACCAGGAGCGCAACCTGCTTGGCGTGAAAGGCAGCGTTCCGGGGCCTCGCGGCGGCTTGGTTGTCGTCAAGGAAGCACGCAAGCAATAAACGACGGGAGCAAATGGACGATGAAAGTTGATGTGCTCAATATGAAGGGCGAGAAGGTCGAAACCACGGACCTGGCTCCCGCGATCTTCGAAGCTCCTATCAAGCCCGACTTGATGCACCAAGCGCTTGTGCGCCAACTGGCGAATGCGCGACGCGGCACGCAAAGCGTGAAGAACCGCAGCGAAGTCTCCGGCGGTGGACGCAAGCCTTGGCGGCAGAAGGGAACCGGCCGCGCGCGCCATGGTTCAACTCGCTCTCCCCAGTGGGTGGGCGGCGGCAAGGCGCATGCGCCTAAGCCCCGGAGCTATGCCAAACGCATGCCACGCAAGATGCGTCAGGCTGCGCTGCGATCGGCATTGAGCGCTAAAGCCAGCCAGGCTGAGATCTTAGTGCTCGACGAATTCAAGATCGAGCAACCGAAGACCAAGGAAATGGCTGCCATCCTAAAGCGCTTGGTAGGGGACTCCAGCGTTCTGATCCTGTTGCCCGAGAGCGATACGAGTGTCGAGAAGTCGACCCGCAATCTCACCGGAACTGAGACCATACTGGCTCAGTATCTAAACGTACGAGATTTGCTGGAATTCGATAGGGTGATCCTACCTCTTGATTCTATTCGTGTCATCGAAACGAACCTGGGTGGTTAAGGAGATTGCCATGACAACGCTCTACGATATCCTGCGCCGCCCGATCATTACTGAGAAATCAACCTACCAGAGTAGCAAGCTCAACCAATTTGCCTTCGAGGTGGCGCCTAAGGCCACAAAAGCACAGATCAAGGAAGCGGTTGAGACGCTATTTGACGTCGATGTGGTGCGCGTGAACGTGATGAATGTCCCAGCCAAGCGAGGCTTGCGTGGTCGAGGACGACGTCGCGTTGTGCGTCGACCCGCCTATAAGAAAGCGCTCGTTACCCTTCCTGAAGGGCAAATGATCGACGTGTTTGAAGGGGTTAACTGATGGCGGTCAAGAAGTACAAGCCCACTTCTCCCGGAATGCGAGGTCGAACTGGGGCCACGTTTGAGGAGATCACGAAGAGCAAGCCCGAGCGCTCGCTGATCATTAAGAAGCGCGCGACGAGCGGCCGCAATGTGCATGGGCGCATCACTGTTCGTCATCGCGGCGGAGGCCATAAACGACAGGTACGCCGGGTGGATTTCAAGCGTGATAAGAAGGGAATCCCCGCCCGAGTGGCGGCGATCGAGTACGATCCCAATCGCTCGGCGAGACTAGCCCTGCTGCATTATGTGGATGGTGAGAAGCGCTACATCTTGGCGCCAATCGGCCTAAAGGTGGGAGAAATGGTCGTGGCCGATCCTCAGGCAGACATTCGGCCCGGAAACACGCTGCCGATTGCCAACATACCTGAGGGCACTCAGATCCACAATATCGAGATCTATGAGGGTCGTGGTGGCCAGATGGTGCGCTCCGCGGGAACCTCAGCCCAATTGCTGGGCAAAGAAGACGAGTACGCGACCGTGCGCCTGCCCTCTGGTGAGGTCCGGCGTGTTCGCCAGGCCTGCCAGGCGACGATTGGCCAAGTTGGTAACCCGGATCACAGCAACATCAAGCTGGGCAAGGCCGGCCGCAAGCGCCACCTGGGATTTCGTCCGGCGGTGCGCGGCTCAGCTATGAGCCCCCGTGATCATCCTCATGGTGGTGGCGAGGGTCGGACGCCCATCGGATTGCCAGGCCCGAAATCACCCTGGGGAAAGCCGACCTTGGGTAAGAAGACGCGGCGCAACAAGCGCACGAACCGCTTGATCGTTCGCCGTCGCAGCAAGGGGCGCCGCTAAGCAATAGCGCAAGGTCGTCGGAGGCAAGTTGAGACATGTCACGTTCATTGAAGAAGGGGCCCTATATTGCCCCGAAACTATTGAAGAAGATCGAGGCCATGAACCAGCAAGGCGAGAAGAAGGTGATTCGCACCTGGAGCAGGGCGAGCACGATCTTCCCGCAGATGGTTGGCCATACGATCGCCGTGCATGATGGGCGGCGACACGTCCCGATCTACATCACTGAGAACATGGTCGGCCATAAGTTGGGGGAGTTTGCCCCAACGCGCACATATCGTGGCCACGTGACCAGGGATCGCACAACGCGTACGAGGTAAGCAACAATGCCCGAAGCAACGGACGTGCGGGCCTCCGCCCGTTTTGTGCCCATGTCGCCACAGAAGGTCCGCCTGGTGTTGGACTTGATCAGGGGAATGGGTGCGGTTGATGCACTAGATGTCTTGCACTTCACCACGAAGGCGGCGTCCAAGCCGGTAGCCAAGCTGTTGCGCTCGGCGATCGCCAATGCTGAGGAGCACTATGGCATCGGCCGTGACGAATTGATGGTGCATGAGATTTATGCCGATAAGGGCCCCACGCGGCGATGGCGGCGATTCGGGGCAAGGGGACGTTTCAAGCCTCTTTTGCGCCGCTCTTCGCACATCACGATTGTACTGCGAGAGGTTCAGCAGGCCGAGCAATAGGCGAGCCTGAAAGGAGCAAGAATGGGACGCAAAGTCCATCCAATAGGCTTTCGACTTGGCATAACCAAGACTTGGGAATCACGTTGGTTTGCCACCGCAGATCAATACGCAGACCAGTTGCATGAGGATCGCGGCATTCGCGACCTGGTAATGGAAACCGCGCCTCGGGCAGGCATCTCCTTTGTGGAGATCGAGCGATTTCCCAACAGCGTCCATATCATGGTGCACACTGCCAAGCCGGGCATCGTGATCGGCCGCAAGGGTGCTAACGTGAAGGAGCTCAGACGCAAGCTGCAGGAGCAGACCGGAACCGCGGTTAAGCTGGACATCCAGGAAATCGAGGATCCGGATTTAGATGCGCGCCTTGTAGCGGAAAACATCGCCAATCAGCTTTCGCGGCGCATCAGCCACCGGCGCGCCATGCAGCGTGCTGTGCAGCAGACTATGCGCGCGGGAGCTGAGGGAATCAAGGTGATGGCCGCTGGTCGCCTGTCTGGGTCAGAGATGGCTCGGAGGGAATGGGTGCGCGAGGGCCGGGTACCTGCGCAAACGCTGCGGGCGGACATCGATTTCGCGCGTGCTGAAGCTAAGACCACCTACGGCCGCATCGGTGTCAAGGTGTGGATCTATCGCGGGGACGTGGTTGCCGAGGGCGAAGAGCCTTCCGAAACCATGGATGTGTACGTCAGCTAACCTACGGGCTGAGTGAGGTGTAGAGATGTTGATGCCGAAGCGCGTCAAATATACAAAGCAAATGCGAGGCCGCATGAAAGGTAAGGCGGGGCGCGGCACGCGGGTCGTCTTCGGCGATTATGGTCTGCAAGCTCTAGAGCCTGGATGGGTGACGGCGCGTCAGATCGAGGCTGCCCGACGCGCGCTCGTGCGCTACATGCGGCGGCGCGGTAAGGTATGGATCCGGATCTTTCCCGACAAGCCTGTGACCAAGAAACCTGCCGAGACCCGCATGGGCAAGGGCAAGGGAGCAGTGGATCACTGGGTTGCGGTTGTCAAGCCGGGAAGGATTCTCTTTGAGATTTCGGGATTGGACGAGGCGGGAGCACGCGAGGCAGCACGCCTGGCTGCGCATAAGCTCTCTGTGAAGACCAAATTCGCCGTGCGCAGCGAGACCGTCGGAGGGTAGTGAAGGTGAAAGCAGCTGATATCCACGCGCTCTCTACGGAAGAAATTCGCTCGCGCATCGAAGAAACACGCGAGGAATACTTCAAGCTGCGCTTTCAATTTGCGACCGGGCAGCTTACCGATTTTTCACGTTTCAAGCTGGTGCGACGCGACATCGCCCGGATGGAGACGATCCTGCGACAGCGTGAGCTGGCCGCAGAGCTGGAGGCGAGTGAGGAATGACCAACAAACGAAGACGTCTCACGGGCGTAGTCACAAGCGCCAAGATGCAGAAGACGGTGACCGTTCGGGTTGACCGCAGCCACCGCCATCCGGTGTACGGCAAGGTGCTTCGAAAGAAGAAGAAGTATCTTGTTCACGACGAGATTGGCTGCCAGCCGGGTGACAAAGTGATGATGGTGGAGAGTCGGCCGCTGTCCAAGCGCAAGCGCTGGGTGATAGAGCAGGTCCTGCACAAGGCTTCAGAGGTAGACGTTGAGGCCGAAACTCAGGAAATCGTAGATCTTCCCGCGCTGGAGGCGGAGGAATGATTCAGCAGGAAAGCCGGATCAAAATCGCCGACAACACGGGCGGACGGGAATTGCTTGTGATCCGTGTGTTGGGTGGATCGAGAAGACGCTATGGCGGGGTGGGTGATGTTGTGGTAGGCACTGTCAAGTCGGCCACACCCCACAGCGGAGTGAGCAAGAGCGACATCGTGCGGGCCGTGATTGTGCGCACGGCCAAGGAATACCGCCGTGAGGACGGCTCGTACATTCGCTTTGACGATAACGCCGCCGTGCTTTTAGACACGGATGGCAGAAACCCTAGAGGCACACGCATATTCGGCCCAGTGGCCAGGGAATTGCGGGAGAAGGGCTTTACCAAGATCGTCTCCCTCGCCCCCGAAGTGCTCTAGAAGGTGGGAAAACGTGGCGAGTAGTCTGAAGATCATGATAGGCGATACGATCGAAGTTATCAGCGGGCGCGACCGTGGCACCCGTGGAGAAGTGATGCGTTTGCTGCCCCGCAAGAGGCGTGTGATCGTGCGCGGCGTCAACGTGCGCAAGAAGCACCAGCGCCAGATTCAGGCGGCAGGACGCACGATGAGTCCTGGAATCATTCAATTTGAGGCACCAATTCACATTTCCAACGTGATGCTGGTTTGCCCAAAGTGTGACGAGCCTGCACGAGTGGGATACCAGATCGAGGGCAAAAATCGCCAACGCATCTGCCGCAAATGCGAGGCCGTGATCAAGGGCGGATAGGCAAGGAGAAAGACCGAGCATGACCCATTATTTGAGGCAGCGCTACGATACGGAAATCTCTGCCGGGTTGACGAAAGCCTTCGGGTTGAAGAACCGGCACCAGGCGCCACGTTTGGAGAAGATCGTGATCAACGTTGGAGTGGGCGAGGCGTTGGAAAATGCCAAGGCCTTGGACGCGGCTATCGAGGATATCGCCACCATCAGTGGGCAGCGCCCTCTGATCACCAGGGCGCGCAAGAGCATCGCCAACTTCAAGTTGCGAGAGGGTCGGGCGATTGGCGTCAAGGTGACTCTTAGAAGCGAACGCATGTGGGCTTTCTTTGACCGCTTGATCAACGTCGCCCTGCCGCGCATGAGGGATTTCCGCGGCGTCTCACCCAATAGTTTTGACGGACGAGGCAACTACACTTTGGGTCTTCGTGAGCAATTGATCTTCCCGGAGATCGATTACGACAAAATCGACAAGATACGCGGTCTTGAGGTGACGATCGTCACAACCGCGCCGGATGACGAGCAAGGTCGTGCTCTACTAGAGTCCTTAGGAATGCCGTTCAGGAGAAGCGAGTAGCATGTCCAAGAAATGCATGCCCATTCGGGAAACGCGTCGCAAGTATCAAGTTCGAGTACGAAATCGTTGCCGTATTTGCGGCCGCCCCCGAGGATATTACAGGCGCTTCCAGATGTGTCGCATTTGCCTGCGAGAACAGGCTCTTGAAGGCCGGATTCCAGGCATTGTGAAGGCGTCTTGGTAGCCAGGGTTTGGAGAGAAAACGATGCCCGTTTCTGATCCGATATCAGACCTGCTGACCCGTATCCGCAACGCTGTCCTGGCAGGGCATGCTGCGGTCTCGATGCCAAGTTCCAAGATGAAGATGGCGATCGCGCACATCCTCAAAGAGGAAGGTTTCATCGAGAATTTCGAAGAGACCGATGTCGAAAACAAGCCGCAGCGCATGTTGCGCATGCGAATGAAGTACGTAGGCGTCCGGCGTGAGCGTCGGCCGGTCATCAGCGGTCTTGAGCGCGTGAGCCGCCCGGGCTGCAGGGTGTATGTGGGGAAGCGTAAAATCCCCTGGGTCCGCTCGGGGATTGGTGTAGCCATTGTTTCAACGCCGAAGGGCGTTATGACCGGGGTGCGTGCGCGCAATCTCGGAGTTGGCGGAGAGGTGCTCTGCAAGGTGTGGTAGGCCGGGCAACGCTGGTCACGCAAGAACCACGCCGATGCAACGCATAGCTACAGGAGGAAGGTGTGTCGAGGATAGGTCGCATGCCCATAGAAGTCCCTGAGGGTGTGCAGGTTGAATTGAATGGCTCGCATGCGCGGATCAAGGGCCCCAAGGGTGAGCTTGAGCGGACATTTCGGTCGGAGATGACCATCCGCTTGCAGGAGAACGTGCTCACAGTGGAGCGCCCTTCCGACGCGCCGAAGATGCGTGCCATACATGGTCTGACGCGCTCCCTCCTGAACAACATGGTGGTGGGCGTAAGCGAAGGCTTTGAGAAGACGCTTGAGGTGCACGGCGTGGGCTACCGTCCCGAGCTGGACGGCTCGGATTTGGTGCTGAACGTCGGCTACTCGCACCCTGTACGGATCTCCCCTCCAGAGGGAATAAGCTTTGAGGTAGACCAGCGTGCGCGCATGATTCGCGTGCTGGGCTGTGACAAGGAAATGGTCGGCCAAGTTGCGGCTGACGTTCGCAAAGTTCGCCCGCCGGAGCCCTACAAGGGCAAAGGCGTCCGCTATCAAGGGGAAAGAGTGCGCCACAAAGCGGGCAAGGCGGGTAAGGTTGTATAGCCATGGCTAAACGAACACGAGAAGAAATGCGCCAACGACGACATAAGCGTGTGCGCAAGCAAATAGCAGGAACGTCAAAGCGTCCGCGGTTGAACGTGTACCGCAGTTTGAGCCAGATCTATGCTCAGGTGATCGATGACACCAAAGGTCACACCCTGGCATCGGCGTCGACCCTGGATTCGGAGCTCAAGAAGAAGCTCAAAGGCTTGAAGAAGACTGAACAAGCGCGTCTGGTGGGAGAATTGGTAGCCGAGCGGGCAAAGGAGAAGGGCATTCGTCTGGTGGTGTTTGATCGCGGAGGCTACAAGTATCACGGCCGCGTGAAGGCTCTGGCTGACGCTGCCCGAGAAGCCGGCTTGGTTTTCTAAGCATGGGTGACACCCGGCCTACTGGCATCTGGAGAGGACTATCGTGAGATCACAGTTCCGCAACCGCAAGGAAGAAAGAGACGAGCTCGACGAGCGCGTGATCGACATTTCGCGCGTGGCCAAGGTGGTTAAAGGTGGAAGGCGCTTTGCTTTCCGCGTGATGGTGGTCGTCGGTGATAACAAGGGTCAGGTCGGGTTGGGGTTAGGAAAGGCGCGAGGCGTGCCGGACGCCATCCGTAAGGCTGCTGATAAAGCGCGCAAGGATATGAAGAGTATATCCCTTGCAGGTACGACCATCCCTCATCCGTTGCTTGTGAAACATGGTGGGGCCAAGGTCTTGATGAAGCCGGCTTCCCCAGGAACAGGTGTGAAAGCCGGAGGCGGAGTGAGAGCGGTAGTCGAGGCAGCGGGGGTCCGAGACATTCTGACCAAGTCACTGGGAAGCCCCAACGTGGTGAATGTGGCATATGCCGCTCTCAAGGGATTGCGGCAGATGACGAGTGTTGAACAAGAGGCATCGCATCGTGGGAAGGACCCCGAGACTATGAAGCCCTTCTGGGAGCGGAAGCGACATGGCAAGGGCTAAAGCGAAGGGCAAGATGATACGAATTACTCTGGAGCGCAGCGGAATAGGCTATTCCCTTCGCCAGAAACGCACGTTGAAGGCGCTGGGTTTGCGGCGGCTCCGTCAGACCGTTGAACATGCTGATGGCCCGGTTGTGCGCGGCATGATCAAGAAGGTTAGCCATCTGGTTAGGGTGGAGGAGTGAGCAGGCCATGAAGCTTCATGATCTCAAACCGCGTCCCGGTTCACGCCGGTCCCGCAAAAGGGTTGGTAGAGGCATTTCAGCGGGACAAGGGAAAACCGCGGGGCGAGGAGTCAAGGGTCAGGGTGCACGCAGCGGATCGGGAGGCAATCTGTACCGCCAGGGCGGCAACTTGCCATTCTTTAGGCGGCTTCCCTTCAAGCGAGGTTTCACCAACATCAACCGCATCGATTGGCATGAAGTCAACCTCGATTGTCTCAAGGGATTCAGGAAGGATGCCGTAATTTCTCCTGAGTCGCTGGTCAAGGCTGGGCTGCTGCGAGATACAAGCAAGCCCGTGGTCTTGCTGGGCAGAGGTGAAGTCAAGACCTCGTACAAAGTGCGTGTGCATCGTGTCACGCGCAGCGCCCAGAGCAAGATCGAGGCGGCAGGCGGCTCGATTGAGATCTTGGGCCTGGATTGAGAGGTAAAGGGAGCCAGCGATGAAGAAATCAGCTTGGCGTTTTCTATGGATCTCTAAGGACATACGCAACCGGTTGCTGATCACGGTTGGTCTTCTTGTGATCTATCGCTTGGCCGCCCATGTAGCCGTACCGGGGATCAATCGCGAAGCCATCGCCCAAGTTCTTCAAGGATCAGGCAGTGGCCAAGCGCTGTTCAATCTGTTGGACCTGCTCTCTGGCGGAACGGTGTCCAACTTCTCTGTCTTGGCTATGGGCGTGTATCCCTACATCACGGCGCAGATCATACTTCAGCTGATCACACCCATCATCCCCGCCCTGCAGCGACGCATGGAGGAGGATCCCCGCGAAGGCCGCAAGTGGATGGAGAAGTGGACCTATTACCTGGCAGTCCCCATGGCGGCGTTGAACGCCATCGGTCAGATCCGCCTTTTCCAGCAGTTCACGACCACTGGCGAGAACGTCCTGACCTTCGATCTGGGATTCAATTTGCCCACAATAACCACCATCCTGACCATGACCGCGGGAACGATGTTCGCCATTTGGCTGGGTGAGTTGATTTCGGAGTTTGGCATCCGCAACCAGGGCCTCTCGCTGATCATCTTCGCCGGCATCGTGGCTAGAATCCCCACCAACCTGGCAGGTATTCTGGCGGATCAGGACCAACGCATTCCGATGCTCATCTTCGTGCTGATACTCATGGCGCTGACGATCTTGGCCATTGTTTTTGTGCAGGAAGGCAGGCGTCACGTTCCAGTGATGTACCCGGGCAGGCGTGTGGGCAACCGCATGTCGATGCCGGTCAAGGGCTCTCTACCGCTGATGGTGAACATGGCGGGAATGATCCCGCTCATCTTCGCCCAATCCTTCCTGACATTCCCGGCTGTTGTGGCGCAGTTCTTCATCGATTCATCCGTGCCTTGGATTGCCAATGTGGCGGTATGGGTGCAAAGTTCCTTCGGGGGCACGAATACCACCTATTGGATTCTGTACTTCTTGATGGTGGTAGCATTCAGCTTCTTCTATACCGATGTGCTCTTCACTCAGCAAAACTATGGTGAGAACTTGAAGAGATCTGGTGCCCAAATACCGGGCGTGACCAAAGGCGCGCCCACACAGCGCTACCTGACGCGCGTATTGCGCCGCATTACATTGCCGGGAGCTGTGTTCCTGGGCATCGTGGCTGTGATGCCTTTCCTGGTGGGATTGATTTGGCCCGCAGCGCGGGCGCGATCCAGCCTGCTGCTGATTTCATCCGCCGGCTTGCTCATCGTCGTGGGTGTGGTCCGCGATGTATACCGTTCCATCGAAGCCGAACTGAAACTGCGCGGCTACGACTCGGCACTGTTGGTACGCTGAAGGGCAGCGTATGGCCACGTTCTACATCTTGCTAGGAGCGCCCGGCGCTGGCAAGGGAACGCAGGCGAAGAATCTGAGCGCGGCGTTAAAGCTGCCGCACATTTCCAGTGGTGAGATCTTTCGCGAGAACATCGCCGCCGGCACCGAACTAGGCAAGGCGGTAAATGAATATATCTCGCGCGGCGATCTGGTGCCGGACGACATTACCAATGCGATGATTCGAGAGCGACTCGGGCGCGAGGATTGTGCCGAGGGTGCCATTCTGGATGGGTTTCCTCGCACAATGGCACAGGCCCAGGCCTTGGCGCATGATCTGCATGAGCTGGACAGCCACGTCTCGGCGGTGCTTTCGATCGATGTCCCTGAGGACGTGCTCGTCAGCCGCCTCTCGGGGCGATGGATGTGCAGGGAGAAGGGACACGTCTACCATGATGTGCTCAATCCACCCTGTGAACCGGGTGTTTGCGATACCGATGGATCGGAACTTTACCAACGCGAAGATGATAAGCCTGAAACGGTTGCCGCGCGGATCCAAGTGTACTTGAGCCAGACTGCGCCCTTGATCGAGCACTTCGAGGAACTGGGGCTTCTGCACCGTGTCAATGGCGATCAGGAGATCGAAGTGGTGACAGAATCGTTGCAGAGGGCGATCGCGGAGAGGAAGCCCTGATGCCCAGACAGCGTGGGGTGAGCATCAAAAACGAGCGCGAATTGGGACTCATGCGCGAGGCAGGGCGCATCAACGCATTGGCCTTGGCGGCCGCAATCGCGGCTGTGCGCCCGGGCGTAACCACGGCCGATCTGGATGCCGCCGCGGCCGAGGTGCTGCGCAAACATGGCGCCAAGTCGGCGTTCAAGGGCTATCCTGGGCCTTATCCATTCCCGGCAGTGACCACGATCTGCCTGAACGAAGAGCTAGTGCACGGAATACCAGGCAAGCGTCGCCTGCAGGAAGGGGAGATCGTCAGCATCGACTGCGGCGCCATCGTCGAAGGTTTCGTGGGCGATTCGGCGATGACCGTGGCGGTGGGCGAGGTGAAGGCCGATGCACAGCGCATCATCGATGTCACGCTGCGATCACTCTTAGATGGCATCGAGAAGATGCGTGTAGGAAAGCGCAGCGGCGATGTTTCGGCAGCCATTCAGGCATGCGTTGAGAACAATGGCTTCCAAGTGGTGCGGGAATACACCGGACATGGCATCGGGCGTCTAATGCATGAAGATCCGCAGGTGCCTAATTATGGCAAGGAAGGCACTGGAATGACACTGCGAGCCGGTATGACGATCGCACTTGAGCCGATGGTGATGGCGGGCAACCCGGAGACTTCGGTTGAAGATGACCGTTGGACCGTGATTTCAAGCGACCGCATGCTGACGGCGCATTTTGAACACACGGTAGCCGTGACGCCCAATGGTCCGTTGGTTCTTACCGCGCTCGATGATAAAGCTCTCGACGCAATAGGACTGACGCGGTACAATAGATTCTTTGCCGGTCGACTGCATGAGACCGCGCAATGAAGGCGGTTTAGTTAGGAGAAACGAGACATGAAAGTCTCATCATCCGTGAGACGACGTTGTCCCAAGTGCAAGATCGTGCGGCGCCGCAGGCGCGTCTACGTGATCTGCGAGAACCCACGACACAAACAGCGACAGGGGTAAAGCGATGGCGCGTATCGAAGGCGTAGACTTGCCGCGTGACAAGCGTGTTGAGATCGGGCTGACCTACATCTACGGAATAGGTAACAATGTAGCGCGCACGATCCTCGCGGGAACTGGTGTGCATCCCGACACTCGGGTGCGCGATCTTACCGAGGACGAGATCACCGCAGTGCGAGATTTCATCTCCCAGAATCTGACCGTGGAGGGAGACCTGCGTCGCGAAATGCAGATGAATATCAAGCGCTTGATGGAGATCGGCAGCTATCGTGGCTTGCGACACCGGCGTGGGTTGCCGGTGCGCGGCCAGCGCACTCGCACCAATGCACGCACACGCAAGGGGCCAAAGAAGACCGTCGCCGGGCGCGGACGTCGACGCGGCACAAAGAAGAAATAGGGTTAACGTAAGTCTGCTGGCAGCAATTGTCTGTCAGCAGCGTGAACACTACTAGAAGAAGAGAGTAGGCAATCGTATGGCACGTAGACCATCAACAGGTTCGAGACGATCTTCGGCTCGCAAGACCAAGCGGACGATCCCGCATGGTCAGGTGCATATTCACACCAGCTTCAACAACACGATCATCACCATAACCGATCAGCAAGGCAACGCTGCGGCTTGGAGTACGGCAGGGACGGCAGGATTCCAGGGCTCGCGCAAGAGCACGCCCTACGCTGCCCGACTAGCGGCGGAGCAGGCCGTGAAGGCCGCTGAGGACATGGGGATGCAGGAAGCCGAAATTCTGGTCAGGGGACCAGGGCCAGGTCGGGAAGCGGCCATCCGGGCGATCTTGGGATCTTCGGTGCGCGTGCGCTCCATCAGCGACGTTACCCCAATTCCGCATAACGGATGCCGTCCGCCCAAGAGACGCCGCGTCTAATCTTGAGGCTAAGCCAGGGAAGGAAACACATCAGTATGTCGAAGTACACAGGACCAGTCTGCAAACTATGCCGCCGAGAGGGCGAGAAGCTCTTTCTCAAAGGGCAGCGCTGCTTCACGCCGAAATGCTCCTTCGAGAAGAGGAGCTACCCGCCCGGAGAGCACGGCCGAACGGCGCAATACCGCCGCCGGCGCGTGTCGGACTACCAACGCCAGTTGCGAGGGAAGCAGAAGGCTCGCCGCGTTTACGGCGTTGGCGAACGGCAGTTCCGCCGCTACTACCGAATGGCAGTCAAGCGACGCGGCAAGGCTGGTGAGAACTTACTACAAATGCTCGAGACCAGGCTCGACAACGTGGTCTACCGTATGGGCTTCTCCGAAAGTCGCGCCCATGCACGCGTCCTAGTTGTGCATGGCCATTTCAACGTGAACGGACGCCGCACCAATATTGCTTCGGTGCTGATTCGGCCCGGCGACGAGGTTGTCGTGCGCGAGGGTTCGCGCAAGCGAACCTACTTCAAGTCACTGGGCAAGGTGGCGGAGGCGCGCACAATCCCGCGTTGGATCGAGCGCGACGCCGAAACGCTCAGCGGCAAGGTGCTCCTGATGCCTGAGCGTCAGGACATCGGTGCAAGCTTGAACGAGCAGCTCATTATCGAGTTCTACTCCCGCTGATGTGCGCATCTACGAGAGTCCGGCCTTTTGAGTGGAACCTGGGGAGGCATCGATGGCTGTAACCACAAACATGGTTATGCCAAGGATCGAACGAGAAGCAGTAGCCCAAAACTATGGCAAGTTCATCATCAGTCCATTGGAACGCGGCTACGGCATCACGATCGGCAACGCCTTGCGGCGTATTCTGTTGGCATCTTTGGAGGGTGCGGCGATCACATCCGTCAGGATTACCGACGTGCCGCATGAGTTCTCTGACATTGAGGGTGTACGTGAGGACGTGCTGCAGATCATGCTCAACATCAAGCAGCTGCGGCTGATTCTGCATGAGGGTGAATCTGCACGTATGCGTATCGAGGTGCACGGAGAGGGTGTGGTCACTGGCGCGGATGTCATCGCACCCGCGGAAGCAGAGATCGTTAATCCTGAACTCTACCTGTTCACTGTCGACGAAGACAAGACACGGCTTGAGATCGAGATGAACGTGCAGCAGGGGCGTGGCTATTCGCCATCCGACGAACGCGGCCGCTTGCCCATCGGAGAACTGCCGACGGACGCCATCTTCACCCCCGTCCGACGCGTGCGCTACGAAGTAGGGCAGGCGCGCGTGGGTCAGGATACCAGCTTCGATCGTTTGGCAATCGAGATCTGGTCGGACGGAACCATCAAGCCCGAGGAAGGCCTCAGTAGGAGCGCTCAGATCTTGATGGCGCATTTACGTGACATCTCCGGCGTGACTGAGGAAAGCCTTCTACTGGCCGCCGAGATTGAGGAAGAGCCCAGGGTTTCGAGTGAGATCTATGAGCGACCGATTGAGACCCTAGACCTCTCGGTGCGTGTGTTCAATTCGTTGAAGCGCACCGGAATCACCACGGTAGGCGAGGTCCTCGAAATGCTCGAGAAGGGTCCGGATGCGATGCTTTCCATCCGCAATTTCGGCGAGAAGAGCCTGGACGAGCTTAAGGAGCGGCTGCAGGAAAAGGGCTACCTCGATGAGGATGAGCCCACGGAAGAGAAGGAAGCAGAGGCGGAGTGAGAAGTCAATGAGGCATCGAGTTGTCGGTCGTAGATTAGGGCGATCGTCGGGGCACCGCAAGGCGCTGCGGCGAAGCATGATCACAGAGCTATTTCGCCATGAGCGCATTCAAACTACGCATGCGAAGGCCAAGGCGATTCGCGGTGCGGCTGAGAAGCTGATCACGCTATCAAAGCGCGGCATTGCCGCAGGCGAGGCAAAGGTGATCCATGCACGACGTCTAGCCGCAGCACGTCTTAACGACCCAGAGATCGTTAAGAAGCTGTTCGACGAGATCGCTCCGCGCTACACTGAGCGTCCTGGCGGCTACACACGCATTCTAAAGTTGGGCCCGAGAGGCGGCGATGCGGCCGAGATGGTGCTGCTTGAGTTAGTGGAAGAGTAGTCCCCGTCCAGCATCGCAGCCGCGAGCGCATTGAGGACGGGCGCATGGAACATTACAAATCGATCATCGCCTACGACGGAAGCGATTTCGCAGGCTATCAGCGTCAGACAAGCGATCTGCGCACTGTCCAGGGTGTCATTGAGCAATCCCTGCGCAATATCGGATGGCGCGGGGAATCCATCATGGCCTCCGGGCGGACTGACGCCGGCGTACACGCCAAAGGGCAGGTCATTTCCTGCGACATGGCGTGGAATCAAGGGAGCGATGTGCTCACTCGCGCGCTTAATTCGCAGCTCCCCAATGATGTCGCTGCGTGGAGGACGGAGCCGGCTCCGCCGGACTTCCATCCCCGCTTCTCGGCAATCCGACGTCACTATCGCTATTCGCTGCTCGCTCTGAAGTATCGAGATCCTTTGCGCGAGCGCTACGCTTGGCGCGTACAGCCCGGCTTCGACCTTGAAGCGATGGAAGCTGCCGCGAAGTTGATCGTCGGACGCCACGATTTTGCCGCTTTCGGCACGGCGCCCAATCCGGATGGACACACCGTTCGGCAGGTGCACCGAGCGCAGTGGCACAATGCGGAGGAGCGATACTGGTTCGACATCGAGGCCGACGCTTTTCTCTACCACATGGTGCGACGCCTCGTTTCCGCATTGATTGCGGTTGGCTCCGGACGAGAGACCGTTGAATCCTTTGCCTCCCTGATCGAAGATCCAGAAGCGCGGTGGCAAGGAGCGATTGCACCGGCACGTGGTTTGTGTCTCGAGGTGGTGATCTACGAGTGAGCGACAATTACGCCCGGTAGATGGGCGCGCAGAAGCAGTCCGCATTGTGAGAGACTGCAAAGGGAGTTAGAACGTGCAGAAAACGTATTATCCAAAGAAAGACGAAGTAACCAGCCACTGGTACCTGGTCGACGCGACCGGAATGAACCTGGGCCGGCTGGCTACACGCGTTGCGCGCGCGTTGCTGGGCAAGGACAAGCCGCAATTCACTCCCGGAGTACCGATGGGAGACTACGTGGTCGTCATCAATGTGGAAAAGATTGAGGTCACAGGACGCAAGCTGGACGAGAAGTTCTACTACCGGCATTCAGGATACCCTGGAGGCCTGAAGAAGATCACACTGCGTGAGCAATTGAAGCGCTTTCCAGAGCGCGTTCTCGAATCGGCCGTGTGGGGCATGCTTCCGAAGAATCGCCATGGGCGAAAGCTTATAAAGAGGCTCAAGCTCTACGCGGGAGTAGACCATCCTCACAAAGCACAGAAGCCGAAGCCACTGCCGTAGTGCAGCAGTTTACAAAGGTGTCGCAATGTCAGTTCAGTATCATGAGGGAATAGGCCGCAGAAAGACCAGTACCGCACGAGTGCGCATCTCCTCCGGCAGCGGGAAGTTTGTCGTTAATGGCAAGCCGCTGCAAGCGTACTTCACGCGCTCGGGGGATATGGAGCAGATCATGGCACCGTTGCGCGCAGCTGGTCTTGAGAAGGGGCTTGATGTCTCCGTGCTGGTGCGCGGGGGCGGGGTGACCGGCCAGACCGGGGCAGTTCAGCATGGCGTGGCAAGAGCCTTGCTGGAGCTTGATCCCAAGTTGCGGCCTGCGATGCGTGGCGGCGGATTCCTGACACGCGATTCGCGCATGAAGGAGCGCAAGAAGCCCGGCCTCAAGCGAGCTCGCAAGGCGCCGACGTACACCAAGCGCTAGCGATCGCTCGAGCGTAGCCATCCTTAAGCAGGATTCAAGCCAGCCGGGGAACAAGGCGTTCCCCGGCTGTTTATTTCTTCAAGGAAGACTGTCGTGAATACCAGGATTACCATCATCGGTCTGGGTCCCGGCGATCCCGAATTGCTCACTCGTCAGGCTTGGCAAGCGCTGTCGCAAGCCGAAGAGGTCTACTTGCGCACCGGGCGCCATCCTGTGTCCTCCCACATACCAGATACCCTTCAAGTTCATACCTTCGATGATCTCTATGACGAACTGCCTGATTTTGAATCGGTCTATGCCTCCATCGTTGAGCGCCTACTTGAGCTCGCTGCGCGACCGCAAGGCGTCCTGTATGCTGTTCCTGGCGATCCTATGATTGGGGAAGCCACAGTTCAGCAGTTGCTTGCTCAGGCGCGTGTACATGATCTCAATGTCGACATCGTACACGGAGTCAGCTTCGTTGAACCATGCCTGGCGCTGGTGGGAACCGATGCCTTGGACGGCCTGCATGTCGCCGACGCACTCGAACTAGCGGCGCGACACCATCCTCCCTTCCCGCCCGATGCTCCGGCGTTGGTTGGGCAGCTCTATTCACCGCTCGTCGCGAGCGATGTCAAGTTGGCGCTGCTGAACCAATACCCCCCGCACCATGAGGTGCATCTGCTTCACGATGCAGGAACGCCGCAGGGCAAGGTGGAGAAACTGCAGTTGCAGGAGCTAGACCGCAAGAAAACTATCGGGGGCACGACGGCGCTCTTCGTACCGGTGCTGGAGGAGGCCTCTGCCTTCGAGAGCTTCCAGGAAACCGTGGCCCATTTGCGCGCTCCGGATGGATGCCCTTGGGATAGGGAACAGACCCCACGATCCTTGCGTATGCATTTGCTGGAGGAGACCTACGAGGCCCTGCAAGCCTTGGATGAAGGTGATCGAAACGCTCTGCGCGAGGAATTGGGTGATCTGCTACTGCAGATCGTGCTGCAGGCCCAGATCGCGACCGAGGCGGGGGAATTCACCATGGCGGATGTTATCGCCAGCGTCAATCGCAAGATTGTGAATCGTCATCCGCACGTCTTTGAAGGGCTGGACGTGGATGATGTAGCGCATGTGCTGCATAATTGGGAAAGCCTCAAGGCCGAGGAGCGCGAGCAGGCGGGCGCGGGAGAGGGCATATTGGACGGCGTGCCCAAAGCGCTGCCGGCGCTCGCTCAAGCGCTCGAGATTCAGTCACGTGTGGCGCGCGTCGGTTTCGACTGGCCGGACATCGAGGGCGTTCTGGCCAAAGTCGCTGAGGAGATTGCGGAGCTTCAGTCCGCGGAGGATGAAGAGGCGCGCGCCGATGAGTTGGGTGATTTGCTCTTTGCCGTAGTCAATTACGCTCGATGGTTAAATGTGGAGCCGGAGGCGGCGCTGAGGAAAGCCAATCGTCGCTTCCACGGTCGATTCGCGAAGCTGGAGGAAGCCGCGCGCGCTTCCGGCCAGAACCTTCCCGATCT
>DAOVIK010000339.1 GCA_030673735.1 Anaerolineae bacterium | reverse complement strand
TCCTTCAACCCACGGCCCTTTAACGGCGCATCCCCTCCTCTACTGGGAACGCACTCCATCTGCGCCAACTCACTCATACCTATCCCTCCAGCACCGTCCATGGTGTGGCTCGGAAGATCGGTGCTAGGTGAATTCTATCCTGCAGAGGTGTCAAAGGTGAGGTTGTGTCCACGCAAGAAAATCAAGCGGGGCTGCTGAACCTTCTCAGTAGCCCCGTTCGCGTACAATTCCATCGACCTTCCGCAAGCTATGGCGCCTTATCCATCACCGTAAAACGCAATCCCCAGCGCGCCGGGGCCGACATGCGTTCCCACGACCGGGCTGACGCCGGCGCGGAAAACGCGTGACGGACCGAAATGCTCTTCAACCATCGACTTGACCGTCTCTCCACCCTCCGGATTCTCGATGTCGACGATCACGGCTTCGACCATCTTCTTCCCGGCCAGGCGCTCTTCAATGATCCTGAGCAGCTTGTCTAGAGCCTTGCGCCTGGTCCTGGCCTGGGCCAGAGGCTGAATGAGACCATCCTTGAACTGCAGAAGCGGCTTGATCTGCAGCGCCGTGCCCAGCAAGCGCTTGCCGCCGCTGATGCGTCCTCCCTTGTGCAGGTATTCCAACGTATCCACCACAAACAGCAGTTGAGCCTTATCGCGCATGCTCTCTGCGGCCTTTGCGACCTCATCCAAGGATTTGCCCTCGGCAGCCGCCCTTGCCGCTGCCATCGCGATCAGCCCTAAGCCCATCGAGCTTGAAAGCGAATCCACCACGCGGATCGGGACGCCGGGTAGCTCTGCCATGGCTCCTTCCGCGCTGGCTACCGTGCCGCTGATCTTGGACGAAGCCAGCACGGCAACGATGCCCTGCGATCTGCCGGCAAGCTTCTTGAACAGGTCTACGAACTCCTGTACCGTTGGCTGCGCTGTGGTGGGCAGCGTGTCAGATTTCTTCAAGCGGCGATAGAACTCCGCCGGCTGGATGTCGACTCCATCGCGCATGTTCTTGTCGTCCCAAATCATCCAAAGGGGAATGACGGTGATGTCCAGTCCGGCCAAGGCATCCGCGGGGATGTGGGCGGAACTATCGGTTACGATGGCGATCTTCTTACTTGACATGGCCTCCTCCATTGCCACAAAAGCAACTCTTCTCCGCCCCCTTCACGTTGCTCAGTCAATATACACGCGTGTTCACAGCCAGCCAAACGTCCGGTGGCTGTTCCACTCTTCTTAGATGCAGCATTGAGTTCGAAATCCGCGCGGGCATGCCGGAGAGGTGAATTCCTACTTTGCGTGACCCGCAATTGCCTCGATCACCTGCGGTGCCAGGGCTGGGGGCAAATCGTGGCCCATGCCTTCGATGACTATCAATTCCGCTCCCGGAATAGAATCAGCAGTATCGATCCCGCCTTCCACCGGGACCAGCGGATCGGCATCGCCGTGAATGATCAAAGCCGGCACAGTCACCGATCTGAGGGCCTCCCTTCGACTACCGGAGGCAAGGATGGCAGCCAACTGGCGCGCCGTGCCCGCAACGCTCAATCCCCGCTCGAAGGACAGCTCGGCACGTTGCGTAGCATATTCTTCATCAATAGGAAACGCCGGTCCACTGAGGGTCCGCCAAGTCTTGATGGCGTATTCCAGGTAGCCTGCACGGTCCGTCGGGGCAGGAGTGGCGAGGATTGACAATGCTTCCGGCGTAGGGGGAGGGAGCTCCGGATTGCCCGTGGAGGACATGATGGAGGTCAGCGTGCGCACGCGCTGTGGGTGATGAATGGCCATCTCCTGAGCGATCATGCCTCCCATCGAGGCGCCCACCACATGAGAAGCTTGGATTTCCAAAGCTTCGAGCAAGCCAGCCGCGTCATCGGCCATGTCACGAAGAGTGTATGGAGCCGGAACAGCCTCGCCTTGCACCTGTGCTTTCAACAGCGCGAGAGTGCTTGGCACGCCAGCCTCATCGAGCCTTGTAGATAGCCCTATATCACGGTTGTCGAAACGAATCACCCGGTAGCCCCGGCCAGCGAGTGCAGCGCAGAAATCCTCATCCCAAGCGATCATCTGCGCGCCCAAGCCCATAATAAGCAGCATGGGCGGCGCCGAAGATTCTCCAAACGTATCGTAGACAATCTCAATGCCGTTGGCCTTTACCTTCTTGGGATCACTGTACGGAACACTGCGACTCATGCCGCTCCTCCAAGCTTGAGTTGCATTTTATCGCAGCACAGCATATTTGAGTATTGCCCAGTTGACAGGATCAGAGCCCTCCATATGGCGCGCTCTCCAAGTTGGAACCCTTGGGTGCAAGCCCGCATTAAGTGCGATCAATGCTGCAGGGGGGAGTGGCGAGGAAAACATCACCTACAGTGGCCGATCCAATCCATGCGCCTTCGGATGAGGGGAGTACTCAGTATTGTATGCAACGCAAAGGCAACTTGAGCTTCGTCCGTATCATAGATCTCGAACGACGGTAAGAAGAAGCTCCACGTCGGGGCGATCAGTTGGATCATCACTGAAGTAGGCTAGGCGCACCACGCCATTCCTGTCGACGATGAAATC
>DAOVIK010000198.1 GCA_030673735.1 Anaerolineae bacterium | reverse complement strand
GAACAAGCCCTGGGTGGATGGCGCTATTCAGGAATTACTCGGCCTGGTGCGCGTGTTTTCGCCTGAAGAGGGCGCCTGTTTCGAATGCACGCTGACAGAGCAAGCGCGGCGGGAAATCTCGCTGCGCTATTCCTGCCCGCTTCTTGGCCGCGCCAACATTCTGCTGGGCAAAGTCCCCACAACGCCAACCAGTGCCTCCATAGTCGGCGCATGGCAGGCCCAGGAGGCATTAAAGCTGATCCATGGATTTCCGGTTGAAGCCGGGAGGGTGTTGCATGTCAACGGGATGACCAACCATGTGCACAGCACCAACTACGTTCGGCGAGAGGATTGTGAAAGCCACTGGACCTATGGAGACATCATCGAGCTGGATAAGCGGGCTTTGGACACGACATTGATCGACATGCTGCAAATTGCGCGCGGCGATTTGGGTTCAGACGCTGTTATCGAACTCGATCAGGAGTTGGTGCTATCGTTGGAGTGTCAAAAATGCCAGGTAGTTGAAGATGTGATGAAGCCAATCTCGCTAGTTAGCTTCGACGCTGCGCATTGTCCCACTTGTGGGTTGGTCCGACAGGTAGAAATGACTCACGCGGTGGTCGGAGATGAGCCATTTCTCCATCTAACTTTGGATGCCTTGGGTGTGCCGCCGCTGCACATCCTTCGCGCCCACAATGGTCGGGAGTACCGCTTCTACGAATTGACCGGCGACCTGACGAGCACACTGCATTTCCGGCACTTTGAACGACCGGCGATCAAGATCGGCAAGGAATCGCCGATATCCGAAAAGCCTCAGTCTGCAGAAAGCCCAGCAACGGGGCGGATCCGCATGCATGAGTGAGGAATACATGAGCGCACAGGCCGAGGTAATGGTGTCTCCTACTTCCACGAAATCCCGAAATCCCTTGTTCATAGGCATCGCGGTGACTGGATTCGCCGGCCTTCCCGCCGCCTCTGTGCTCTACATTCTTTCGGTCTACAACACGATGATTACGCCGATTGTGATGGTAATTGCCAGCGCGGCAGCCATGGGTGTGATCATCGGATTAATTGCGCGCTTCACACTGCCGCGCCGCGAGGCCGCAATTCGATGGCTGGTGGCATTATTCGGTCTCAGCATCGGGATGACCTTTCTCGGCTGGCTGAGCAGCGGCTCGCTCGGGTTGGATCTCATCGACCGCAGCACGCCTGAGCCAGATTTGCTCGGCCTGATTCGATTCGTGGGCAGTGCGGCGGTGGCGTGGGTAGCGATACGTGCTTGGGGAGAGAAGTCGTCGGCCGGTTCGCGCCCTCGTTCTCGTGTGCGCAAAGGAGCCAAAGCACGAGGCGCGTCACTGAAAGTCAAGAAGCCGAGAAGCACTAAGCAGCGCGGGCGTCGCAAATGGACCAAGGTTCGTTTGAAGACCAAGGTGGAGCATCGCTGTCCATACTGCCTTGAGGCCGTCAAAACCCGAGATCCTCGCGGGGTTGTGAAGTGCTCGACCTGCAAAACACTTCACCACGCCGATTGCTGGGGCATGACTGGCACATGTCAAGTGCCTCATCACAATTCCTAACAAAGCAAAGATAGGGAGGTTCAATGCCAGATCTCACAGTATCCATCGTCTTGCCGAGCGGCGGCGCACGGATGGCCGACGTACCTGACGACGTTGATGTGGGGGAACTGCTTCCCGAATTGGTAGCTCTATTGGAGTTGCCGACCGTCGGTCCCGATGGGCGACCCATGGGGTATCGCTTGGACAGCAAGGCGTTGGGGCGCGAACTCACAGAAGATGAGACTTTGGCCTCCGCCAACGTCCCAGAAGAAGATCGCCTGATTCTCACCGCCGACATCACGGCAGGAGGCGTCTCTCTTGATCAGAGCCCGCGGATGCGCCGCCTGAAAGCCGATTATGAGCGCATGCGCCAACTCGAAGGCCGAACCTCCTTGATCAGCTTCGAAGCGCAGTCGGTTCACAAGGGCGTTCCTCCGGAGAGGTACATTGTGACTTTTAAGTGCAAGAGCATCGTAGGCGTTTCTAGGCGTGGCGAGCCTCAATTTGGGAATCATCACAAGGTGGAGGTTTATCTCCATAACCAGTACCCGCAACGTTGGCCGGGGCTCAAATGGTTGACCCCGATCTGGCATCCCAATATCAATCACCTTAACGGTAGCGTATGCATCGATGCGGCATGGTGGACCGCAGCGCGCTCTCTCGACCGACTTATCGTGATGATGGGCGAAATGCTGCAGTACAAGAACTTCCACGACGATCCCACCAAGCCTCCCTTTCCTTGGGATCCGGAGGCAGCCCGTTGGTGCCGTGCCTACCGCAAGAAGCATCCTAATGCCTTTCCGGTCGATAACCGTGAATTGCTGCGCCCAGAGCGGGTGAAGATAAGCGACAAGAAAGTGAAGCTGACAAGCAAGCCAAAGAGCAAGCGAACGGCAAAGAAGAAGCCAGCGGCAAAGAAGAAGCCAAAGATCAAGAAACCCAAGGTGAAACTGAAGTAGGCGTTTGTCCGGAAGTTGAAATCTTGAGTAAATGAAATCCAAATCTATGAAGGAGGTACGACATGCCCGAGATCCCAGTAACCCTGGTGCTGCCATCTGGCGGAACTCGCACTGCCGAGGTGCCGGACGATGTCCCAGTGGGTGAGTTGATTCCCGAACTGACGACATCACTGGAACTCCCCACAGTCGGTCCTGATGGCCGGCCAATGGGGTATCGCCTCGACAGCAAGGGGCTTGGCCGTGAGTTGCAGGAAGAAGAAACGTTGGCTGCAGCCGGCATCCCGGAAGACGATCGTCTGATGATCACCGCCGATGTCACGGCGGGGTAACGACGGTGTCCTGAACACCGAGATGCCGCGTGAAGCGGGCACGAAGGGAGAAAGATGTCTGATTCCAGTGTTCGGTTGTTCCCACCGACAGGTTCAACGCCTTTCCGTTCCAGCATTCCCAAACGGCTGTTGCGCTTCTGGCGCGCTCCGTTTGATGACAACGCCAAACCGCTGGTATCGGTTTTCGTAGCACCGGCGGCCTTCAATCAGTTCACGGAGCACAGTATCATCGATCTCGAGAACGAAGTTGGCGGCGGATTGGTGGGCAGCAGACACGTAGACGTCCGAACGGATGAGCAGTTTGTACTTATCGAGGGCGTGATCCCAGCCCGCTTCACGCGGAAAGGCAACACCTTCCTGACGTTCACGCAAGACACCCTAGTGGCGATGAACGACGAGCTTGAGGAACGGTTCTCGAAGAAACAGCTTGTCGGCTGGTACCACACTCACCCGCGCATGGGAATCTTTTTATCCAATTACGACCTTTGGCTCCACGATCATTTCTTCCCCGAGCCATGGCAGGTGGCGCTAGTGATCGAACCTCACGCGGGGCTTGGCGGATTCTTCATCCGGCAAAAGGAAGGACACCTCGATGCGCAACGCTACTTCGGCTTCTATGAAATCCTCGCCGAGGACTGCGTGAGCAGAGTGGAATGGCGCAACCTAAGCCAGGCGGACGAAGATTCGGCCGACAAAGGAGAGAGTGAAGATGAGTAGAAGGATGCGTACCTACTATTACGCCGTCCTAGGCGCGATCGGCGGTCTCGTTGGTTGGCAAGTTAGCAATCTGGTGGGTCTCTCTTTCAGTCGAAACATCTATGTGAGTAATGCGATTGTTGGAGCGCTGCTGGGGTTTTGCCTCGGCGTGCCGCTCGGCGCTGCTGAGGGATTGATCACGCGAAGCCCCTTGCGAGCGCTGCGCGCTGGATTGTTTGGGGGATTGGCGGGACTTCTCGGAGGAGCCATTGGGCTCCCGCTGGGTGAGCTAGCGTTTCAGATCGTCGGTGCCGGTTTGATCGGTCGAGCGATCGGATGGGGCATCTTCGGTACGCTGCTCGGGCTGGCCGAGGGTGTGACGGGAGGATCCCAGATGTGGAAAGGCGCCCTCGGAGGCGCACTCGGCGGAATTATCGGCGGAGCCCTGCTTGAAACCATCAAACCTTTGGGAGAGGATCTGACATCAGGAAAGGGTACGGGCCTGGTATTGATGGGCGCTTTTGTCGGGGCTCTTATCGCGCTGATCGTGGTCCTGCTATCCCGAGCTTGGCTGGAGGTGACCAGCGGGAAACTCGAGGGCACCTCGTTCATCCTGGACAAGTTCCTGCCAGAGGGAGGACCAACCGCCATCATCGGAAGCAGTCCACTCAAGTCGGAGATTGCGATACCTGACCCAGACATCGACCCCCAACACGCCATGCTGACGGGTT
>DAOVIK010000416.1 GCA_030673735.1 Anaerolineae bacterium | reverse complement strand
CTCCCCTTTGAAGGGGAGACAATAGAGGGGTAGGTAAGAAGAGATTCATTCCGGACGCAGTAAAATGGCTGATCCGAGATGGATCGGTACCTCAACGGGAAAGGGATCGGGCGACCGGCCGGTCGCCCCTACGAAGAATGGAATCCCTGCCTTTTTCAATGTGAACCTGCAAGGCGGGTTGAGGGATGGAATGGCTATCGGAGGATGTTTAAATTGCGGGTGCGGAATGTTGCGAGAGGGTGCGGAGGGTGAGGCCGGTGAGGATCGCCCAGACGACGACCGGGATTAGGAGTTGAATCGTGATCTGGCCCAGCCCCGTGATCACCACCCCGCCTTGGCCCACCAAGCGGTCAGGAGCCAGCGAAGCTCCGAAGAACATGCCGAATGTGCTCGCCAGGATCCACCAATAAGCGTTCGTGACATGTCTCCGGATCACCACCCACTGCGCCAAGCCCAGCACGGCGCCCATCACCCCCCAACCGATCGCCCCGCGTCCTACGCTAATGCCGATACCCATGCCCAGGACCAAGCCGATGATCGTAGCCACCATCCAGCGCCCCGCCCACGGAACGTACCATCGCAGCACCAGCCATTGCAGGAAGCCTGCAGTCAGCGCGGTGAGCGGCAGCGTCATCAGAGCCGCGCCCAACAGACCCGCCAATCCAGCAAGGCCCGAGGCTTCACTCGCGGCTGCGTGATTGGGCAGGATGGCATCGGTGATGGCGATGCCGCTGGCCGTAAATGCAGCGAGCACGACGAGAACCACCAGCACAGTGGCGGCGAGCCACATGCCAACGAACTCCCACCCGAGGGGAGGTCTACCGATCCAGATCTTGACAGTGTCACTCACCTAACGCCGCCTTTCTGGCAAAGCTTAAGCGGGAGTGGACTTGACCTCGCTTTCCTTCAACTCCTTCAACCCATCTTGCGAGAGTTCCAGGAAACTTATCAGCGTGGTCCCGGTTTGACCGTTGATCCACGCCATGGACCTCCCCATGCTTGAGCGCACGGCAGCGATCCACAGCGGTAGCAGCACAAGTTGGTAGGTGGTCTGGCTGACCTGCAGGGTGCGAATCGCTCGCGATTCGGACGGACCCTCGACTCCGGGGATGATCGGTGGTCCGAGTCGCGTGTGTGCCAATGTGATCATGGCATCGTATGCTTCTTCCACGGCATCCTCAACGTCGATGTCATAAAGCATCGCCGGCAAATTGGCCAGTGCGCTGGGTTTGTATTCGGCCATGATGCGGATGTCATAGTCGGAAATCTGATCCAGGTGGGATGGCAGAGGGCGGTCCGTCCCGGGAACCAGCAGGTCAATTACCGATAAGGGCGAATCCGGGCCTGAGAGTCTGGAGAGCGTGCCGTCCCTGGCCAGCCTGGCCCAGATCGGATGAACCACGCCATCGAAAACCCAGAAGGGCACATACAGGCCGCTCAGGCGCTCGATAGTCAGATCGCGATAGGCGCGCCATCCCCAATAATTCTTCCAGAAACGAGGCTTTCCCTGCTGAATGACCTTGGAGACGACGTCGGTGTTGATGGCAAAGGGCAGGAAGGCGTCGGGCTGATGCAGGGGAATGCGCACATCCTGCACTAGCACATTGGCCGACCCGCAGAAGGCGCATTCCTTGGCGAACCGTTTCGAAAGCGAGATGCGGCTTCCGCAAGCGTTGCAGGCCACGATGCGCTCCAGATCGCGCCAGACTT
>DAOVIK010000128.1 GCA_030673735.1 Anaerolineae bacterium | reverse complement strand
CTACCATGCCGGGTTAAGTGTCATCTCCAGGTACATTCCAGAAGTTGACCTCTTCATATGAACTGATAGCCAGAATCCTGCCATCAGGCGAAAAACTCAATTGTCTTATATCGAGGTTCAGCCCTGTCCAACTTGCGATTTGCTGCTGACGGTTGACATCCCAAATCGTCAATGAGTTTCCGATCCCAACTGCGATCAGATTACCGTCAGGCGAGAAAGCGATGGTGCCGATCATTCTGTCTGGGTCGTGCTGAAGCACTCCGATTTGCTCGTCGCTGTGAACATCAATCAGGATCACCTGGCCGGCATAAGTATCACCGTACCAACCCATTTCCGCACCGGCGAAGAGCGAGCTGTCCGGCGAAAACACTCCCCAGGACAGTGGGAAATCCGCGCCCAGGTCACCGGTTTCCACATTCATGAATTGCATTCTGCCTCTGGATGCCCAGCGTAAGTATCTCCAATCTGGGGAGAAATCCACATTAAACACAGGTGCGGCAGTGACAAAGCCCGATATGGTTCTTACTTCTAGCTGGGTGGAGATGTCCCACAGAACCACTTCAAGATTCCCCGACAAGCCCAGCAGGTCACCGTCCGGTGATACGTGAATCTGCTGGACATACTGATGAGAGTAGATCTCCTCCATTGAATCCAGATCGTATATGCGAGCAGTTGTCCCATCTACAAACGCCAAGGTGTTGCCATCGGGTGAGAGATGCACATCGTGGCAGCATTCGCCTGATAGGCCAGTGATCTCAATGATTATCTCGTCGAGTGTCAGGTCATATATCTTAAGATGCGTATCTTCAGCACTCCAGACTCGGATTTGTCCATCCGCTGAGGCAAAGACATAACCCTCGATGGTCAAAATGGCGATAGGATCCAAAGTGGGCATTTCCAAAATATAAAACTCATCCCCGGAGGAAAATGCCACCCACTCGCTGGTATCTGAGAAAGCGACCTCACCCATCGAGAGTCTCCAAAAATGTGCGCTCTCGGTAAGCGTTGCGGCGTTGGAGATGGATATAACCGGCGGGTTGTCAGGCAATGCCTGCGACACAGAAACGCCCCACAGATGTACTTGACCTGCTTCATTGAAGGTCGCCAGGATATGCCCGTGGTCTGCGAATGCAACGTCCAACAATAATATAGATTCCTCCCGAAAACTGGCAAGCTCGACGCCGGACTCTACGTCGAATATGCGCATATGCCAGCGTTCCGTGGTAGCTAGAATGGAACCGTCAGGGGATAAGGCTCCCTTCACCAATGTCGTAGTCGCAATTGTCTCGAAAACAACGGACCCATCCAAGGGATCGATAACCGTGACCGCCTCGTACTCCAGCACCAGGTATCGCCCGTCCGCCGAGTAGCTCAGCCCATGGATGTTGGAAGGGAAATAAAACCTGCGGAGTTCCACGCCGCTATCCGGGTCAATGAAGACCAGATCATGAAATACCGCCGCCACCAATTCGTTTGATTCGGGAGAAAATGCAACTGCGCTAACATAACTCGGGAAAGTGATTTCATGCAGCAACGACCCGGTATCAGTTTCCCAAATCCTGACCAATCCCCCTGAAGTCCCTGCCTCGCTTGTTCCAGCAGCGATTAATTCACCGTCGTTCGAAAACACGGTACTGCGTATTCCCTTTGGGTCGTATGATTGGTCGCTATAAGGGCTAGTACCCTCTAAGATCGTTGGCTGATCTGATTCATCCAGATCCCATAGCATTACAGCGCTACGCACGGCACCCAGGCCATCGTCGAATAAAACCCCGGAAGATACCATTGGCGCATTATATCTGGGAGAAATGGCCAAAGTAGCAAAGGATTCCCTGCGACTCACCTCGGATCGTGTAATCCCCGAAAACGCCTGAGCACCCGTTAGCACGTCCCACAAAGCAAGGTCTCCGGAGAAAGTATGCACAGCCAGGCTGTCACCGTCTGGCGAGAATGCAAGTTCAGCCTGAGGGACACTTCCCTCGCTCATTTCCAGCATTCCCCACGGCTCCATGTTCATGACGTTGTCGGAGCTTAATCGCTGCAGGTCGATGGGGAGTGAATAAACTCCGGATGGAGGCGTGGTCGGTTCAGGAAGCACCTCCGTAGGAACCACTGGCGTTTCGGTATCCTCAACCTCGGCAGTCTGCGGAGGTTCGTCCGTATCAATTGACTCTGTCGGTGTATCCGGAACCTCGGTGGGTGTATCCGGAGTCAGGATGGCGCATGCAAGTACAGCAGCCTGAAGAACCACAATGCTAGAGATAATCCTCTTAAGGGCTGAACCATGGGAATTCATTTCATGCCTTCCTCAACTGCTCACCTATCGGATTAAGCCAAGAGAGTATCATTCTTGGTGACTTCCCATTATATATCTGTCTCAAATGGAGATGTGCCTTTCTTGGGGAGAACTGTTCCAAGCTTGCATGGTGCTATGCGGAATTTCCATCTTGCAGCATGGCTTTCGTTGCGCGGCGAGCCATTTCAACGGCAAAGTTGCTGCCGCGATCCCAGGGGTAAACCTGGCTCATGCTGGCAAACCACAGCCCCTCGATTGGCGTTTTCAGTTCGGGAATTGCTCGAGAGTGGTTGAGCAGCGGAACCGGCTGGGCGTATGGCGTGCGAATGAGCCAGCTTTCAAGCACCCAATCGGGGCTGAAGCGCGGGTTGAAACGCGGCAGAGCAGTGAGGAAGCGATCTTGAAGCTCCTCCTTGCTCAACTTGAAGTACTCGTGATCAGGATCCAGGTAATCGCCGCAGTACACGATGTGATCGCCTCCGAAGTGCTCAGGAGAAAGAAAATTGGTGTGCTCGACCAAGGCCAGGAAGGGAAATCCGGCGGCCTTGGGCAGGTTGTGCCAGTAGATGCCACGTTCGGACACACGCTGCTTCAGGGCTAGGATAAGAATGACGGCGCCCATTGATTTCATGGCCAGCAACTGCCCCAGATATTCAGCGGGCAGGGAATGCGCGACGTCGGCGAGCATTTTGGGCGAGGTGGTGACCAGGCATTGGTCGACGTCCATTTGCCCGCCAGCATGTCTGATGCGTAGGCCTCCATCGGGCAGAGGTTCGATATGCTCCACGGGTGTCCGCAGGCGGATCTCGCCGCCCTCGGTTTGCACCCTTGCTGCCAGCGCGTCGGCGAAGGCTTGAAAGCCTCCGACGAACGTGCCCAAGCGGGGCGTGCGGGCCTTCACGCGCGCCCAGAACCAGGCCATGTTCACTTCCCGGAAGTGGGGACCGAACTTGCCCTCGAGAAGCGGCCGCCAAATCACAGAATAGACGCGCTCCCCGTACCAACGCCGCAGCCATTGATCCGCAGTGTGGCTTTCCAAGGCGTGCCAACTGGGGCTCAGTTTCAGATACAGCGTGACCAAACCGAAACGAGCGATATCTATCAGATTGAATGCGGGGAAGCGAAGCACGCCTAGCACGGAGTCCAGTGGATAGAAATCATCCTCGTGGTACACGGCTGTGAACGGGCGGGGGAAGAGTACTTTGTCGCTCCAACCCAACTCGTCGATCAGGCCCAAGACATGGCGGTCTCCGGCGAACCAGTGATGGTAATAACGCTCGACCGACCAATCCCAATCTCGAGCCTTGAAGCCCGAGGAGAGCCCGCCGACATAGTCCGCGGCCTCGAACACAGTTACCTGGCATCCGGCGCGAAGCAGGTCGTACGCCGCCGACAAACCACCTATACCGGCGCCGACAATGGCTACCTTCATGTCGCCTGCTCCTGGGCAATCTCCTCCTGAACCTGCTTCCAATTCAGGCTGGCACGCGCCATGTAGTAGGCGCCAAGCAGGGTGATGGGCAACCAGAGTGCTGCATGCAGGAGTAGCGTGTAGCCGGCAGCCATCTCTCCCTTCACGCCATAGGCCTCAAGCACGGCGATTCCTGGGGCGTCGAAGGTTCCTATGTATCCCGGAGCGGATGGGATGGTGGTCGCCAGGTTCACCACGCCGTTCATGAGCATCAACGTGAAGAAGCTCACCTCAAAGGGGAAGGCGTGCATCACGAACCAGTACTTCCCGGTCTCTAGTAGCCATATCACGATCGAGGTGAGCAACACCATTCCAACATCAGCCGGCGAACGAAGCGATGCCAATCCTCCCACGAAGCGGTCGGCAAATCCCAGCACTCCCTCGCGCCATCGCATAGGCACCAGGCGCTCGACGGACCACGAGATCACTCGGGTAGCCGGTTTCGGGAAGATGGCCATCAGAAGGAAGACCACAACCGCGCCGAAGAATAGTGCGGTCCCCCAAATTGCCAGATCTCGAATGCTGCCCGCGAACCTTGATGCCGCGGTAAGGCCGGCCACCTCGCGCAAGTTCAAGAACACAAAGGACAGCATCACTACGCCGTCGAAGGCGCGTTCCACGATGATCGTGGCCAATGAAGACGAGATGGATACGCCTTCATTCCGGCGCAGAACGTATGCTCGCAAGAGTTCGCCGGCACGCGCGGGGTAGATATTGTTCCCCATATAGCCGATGGCGACGATGGGAAACATGGTTCGCGTGGGAATAGATTTGATGGGTCGCAGTAGGTAGTGCCATCTCCAGGCACGCGCCCAGACTGCGATGAAGTACACCGCCACGCCGGGAAGCAGCCACAAGTAGTTGGCCTGCCGCAATGCCGACCAAACATCTTGCAGTTGCAGGCCGCGCAACGCCAGCCAGAGGAAGATGGCGCTAATGGCTATGCCCACCCAGAACTGCCAGCGTTTCAAGCTTGCGCTCCTTACGTTCTTGGGGATCGGGCGGATTCTACCATGTTGAAGATATTCGCAGAACTCTGGGTCCTGCTCGTTGTCGAAGCTTGACAGCGGCCAAGAGCGATTCGGCGCATTTTGCGTCCTCGTTTTGAATGGGTGCAAACAAGGCACATGTAGCCGTATGCAGTTTTCCCCTTGAGATCTACTGAGATCTAGCTTGGCCTTCCAATCTTGTGAATAGACGCACAAACCGAGGGTCCGTGCTAATATTAGTAGGATTTCCGTAGGCTATCTTCAGGAGGATGGGCCGTGAAGGGTTTCGCTAAACTGGCCTCCAGGATGAAGCGCTTGAAGCATTTCAAGCAGCTTTCTGAAGGCGACATCCTCACAATCATCAGAGCCGGGCGGATCAGAGTGTTTCCCGCCGGCGATACCATATACATGGAAGATGATCCTTGCAGCGGTCTATATGTGCTGCTTGCCGGGCAGGTCCATCTTTACAAAATCGGGCTAGGAGGCCAGGAGAACATCATATCTGTGATCCGGCCTGTGATCATGTTCAACGAAGTTTCTGTGCTCGATGGGGGGCCCAATCTTGTCTCTGCGGTTGCATACAAGAGAAGCACCGTATGGATGGCTGATCTGGAGAACTTCAAGTATGGGCTTGAGCGCTTTCCAGAACTTGGTTTGGGGCTCCTGCCCATCTTAGCGAGGCGAAACCGAAGGTTGGTCTCCCGCTACGCCGATCTCTCGTTTCGCCCCGTTCGGGAGCGGCTTGCGATCCTGCTGCTTGAGTTGAGCGAGCATGGGGGCTTGGTGATCAATAGGAAGGAAAACACCATTCAACAGTTGGCTGCTCGAACAGCCACTGTTCCGGTAGTGATCAGCCGCACATTGGGTGAGCTCAAGGAAAGTGGCTTCATAGAGTGCACTCGCAGCAAAATTCGCGTTGCAGACCCGAAAGGCTTGGCTGAAATGGCTTTGATCAAGCTTGATCCT
>DAOVIK010000281.1 GCA_030673735.1 Anaerolineae bacterium | reverse complement strand
TCGATTTCATGCTCTCCCATTTCCACCAGCAGGCCCATGCGAGCGGCCATCGTTTCAAGGCTCTCGAGGACTTCCAACCCGCTTTCAATGATGCGCGGCGCATCCGTGACAACCGTGCCCACGCCCTGCCGCCGGATGATCAATCCCCGTTCTTCAAACAGGCGCATCGCCTCCCGCAGCGTGGCGCGTGAGACGCCCAAGCTACGCGAGAGCTTGGGCTCCGACGGCAGATGCTCCCCGGGATTGGTTCCCGCGATGATCTCCGCCAGCGCCTGCGCTGCGTTCTCATACTGCGGGCGACGCTTGGCGTTACCACCTGCATTTCGTCTACTGGCTTTCTTCTTCTCCACGAACACCTCTGTCGATGGCTACTGCTAAACCAAGAGGGGGATAACCTCGCCTCGAGTCACATTTATGATGCCCTTATCGGATATGCGAAGTTCAGGGATCACAACCAGCGCAAGCAAACTGAGCTGCATGTTGGCATTGTTCAGCGTGCAGCCGCAAGAGCGGAAGGCCTCCAGAATGCTTTCCATCTTCTCGGCAACTGTGGCTGCCGGCTCATCCGACATCAGCCCGGCAATGGGAAGCTCGATCAATGCTATGACTTCGCCATCTCGCACCGCGATTTGCCCACCACCGACTTCTGCCAGCTCGTTGGCCGCGATCGCCATGTTTGCTTCATCCGTGCCAACGACGATCAAGTGATGCGAATCATGCGCAACCGTGGACGCAAACGCGCAAGCTACGTTCAGGCCGAATCCATGCACGAAGCCAACCTGGACCTCCCCCGTGCCATGATGCCTCTCCACCAACGCGACCTTGGCGACATCCTGGACCAAGTCGACCGGAACCTTCCCATCAAGCGACGCCAGCACGCGCTGCAGATGTTGTGTGGGGGCCTGGTTTTCGATCACACCGATCACGTTGGCTTTCACTTTGCCCTTGCCGGACGAGGGCACCACGAAATCCTCCGCCGTCAAAGGCCGAGCCAGATTTACCGATGACTTTACCGAACGTGGATAGGAATGGGAGCGCATCTTCACGAGCAGCTTCGAATCTTCAGAAACCACCTTCCCGCGCGCCAGGACCATCTCAACTTCGAACTCCCGCAAATCGCGCACAAGCACAACATCCGCAAAACGTCCCGGCGCGATTTGGCCCACCTCGCGAGCCACTCCGAAGTGCTCGGCAGTGTTGAGGGTTGCCATCTGGATCGCCACGATCGGATCGAGCCCATGTTGAATGGCAAAACGCACCACGCGGTCCATGTGGCCATCATGCACCAGCGTTCCAGCGTGAGAGTCGTCGGTGGCCAGGATGAAGTGCCGCGGATCAAGCCCCGACTCTGTGACCGCACGCATCTGGGTCTCAACATCGTGCCAGGCAGATCCCAGGCGCATCATCACCTTCATCCCCTGACGAGCGCGCTGAATGGCGCCCTCATGCGTGGTTCCCTCATGATCATCCTCAGCCCCACCCGCTGCGTAGGCATGAAACGGCCTGCCGAGATCTAACGACGGATAATGGCCGCCGATCACCTTTCCTGCCGCTCGCGTAGCGGCCAGTTTGGCGAGCGTCTCCTTCTTGGATGCAATCACGCCCTCATAATCCATCATCTCACCCAGCCCGATCACACCTGGCCAGGATAGCGCCTTTTTTATTTGCTTGGGGCCGAGCACCTCGCGTGATGTTTCGAGATCTGCGGCGGAAGGAACGCAAGAGGGGGCCTGCACCCAGACGTGGATTGGTTGCTCCTCGGCTTCCTTCACCATCAAAGCCACGCCCTGCAAACCCAGCACATTAGCGATCTCATGCGGATCAATGAATACGCCCGTCGTGCCGCGCGGCATCACCGCGCGCACGAATTCGGTGACGGTGACCATGCTGGATTCGATGTGCACGTGACCATCCAAGAGCCCGGGCACCATGTACCGACCTTGGGCTTCGATCACGCGGGTTTTCGAGCCGATTGTGTGGCTTGCATCCGGTCCGACGAAGGCGATGCGTTCGCCCTTGATCGCGACGTCCGTGTCATTGATGATCTCGCCGGATTGCACGCATACCCACCTGCCCCCTCGCAACACGAGGTCAGCGGGTGCACGGCCCGCAGCGACATCGACCAGCTTGCTTGTTATCTTGGCCCATTCCTTGGAATGCTTCAATGCAAACCTCCAATTCAAGACCTTGGGAAAGCAGATGAGCCAGCGGTCAATCCCCAGTTCATGCGCACATCTCCCATTTCGCCAGGCGCGGCGCCAGAGATCTGCACAAGTGGTTCACTTTTGCTTTTTAATAAACGGAGGGGAATGCGCGGCGTATCCAATCCCCAAGAATCGTCCGCCTGGGCAGCATGCTCTGAGCTATGTCCCAAACGTCTCCCTCCCTCAAGGGCCCTTTCAATAGGCTCTCATGACGCTGCAGATGCTTCAGGCTGAAGCAGGGGAAGCAACAGCGTTTGCCAAGAGGAGCGGTCCGCGCAGATTTCCGCGAGTCTATCATCCCTTGGCCAGTCCGTCAATTGTCAGACAATTGGAGTTGAGTTTGGTGATGGTAAGTTCGTAGGGGCGTCCCATCGTTCCAGCATTCATAATGGTGTGTCTCGTTGGGCGCACGGCCCCGCTAAGAACGTGCGGGATGAACGACCGCCTGTCCCGAGGTTTTATCGGGGTCCAGCCCTACGGGCTTCTTCGTAAGAGAACGACCTTGCACTTTGATGGACCGCCGCATGCCATGTACCGTAGAGACGTTGTGCACAACGTCTCTACGAATCATTGGCACGGGTTGGAACGGATTGGAGGAGCGTCCCGAGCTGGGCATGGTAACGGGCGACCGCCGGTCGCCCCTACGGGATAATTCGCAGGTGGACAGCCTTGCGCTTCGAAGAACCGTCGCGTGCCATGCACCGTAGAGACGTAGCATGCTACGTCTCTACGAATCATAGGCAGAGCGTGGAACGGATTGGAGAGGCGTCCCAGTATGGACATCGTAGGGGCGTTGCATGCAACGCCCTTACCTATATGT
>DAOVIK010000253.1 GCA_030673735.1 Anaerolineae bacterium | reverse complement strand
TCCTTGGGCAAGGCTTGCAGTCATCGGAGCGTGAACGGGTATAATGTTCCAAGTTTGCTTGGAATTCAAGGCAGTGGAGTACAAGAATGCCGAAGCGCTTGATCGCTTTGCTATTTGCATTGAACATAGCCCTGCAGCCTGCGGTTGTCGCGACAGCACAAGCCCCAAGTGTGCCAATGCTCGCACCTTCCGCCCAGACTGCAGCGCAGGAGTCACCCTCAGTCTCGGCGGATTATCTATGTCCACCACGCCTGCAACTGCGGCACCCTGAGTTGTGTCCTGAGCTTGGTCCGGCAAGCGAATTGGAGGAGCTCGCTCGCTTGGGGCTCTACCCCATGAAGCCGCTTCCTACGGTCGATATATCGCTTGGCCCTCCATACCTGGATTTCGTGTACCTGCGCATGACGCGCGAGGGCACGCCGCTCTACCCAACCCCAGAGAACGCCTTCGCTGGCACCGGCCCCAGCGGCGTGAGCCCGCGCGGATTTGTCTTTTACTCCTACTACAACACCTACACAGGCCCTGCCGAAGAGATTGCCTATCGGACGGGCTTTGGCTACGTACGTGACGAGGACGTTCAGAAGGCCACCATAACATCCAGGCGAGGCATGGAGTTCAGCCGTACGCCGGATCGGCCCTTCGGTTGGGTGGTGTCGGGGGGAATTTGCAGCCAAATCACCCCCGGCAGCGAGGATTACTCTGGCAACTGCTATGTGCTGCACCAAAAGGTACAGATCTACGGTTCCCAGCAAGTAGGTGAATGGACATGGTACCGCATAGGACCAGATGAATGGCTGGAACAGAGATACCTCTCCATCGTCTTTCCTGATACCACCCCACCCGAAGGCGTGGAAGACGATCGTTGGATCGTCATCAATTTGTATGAGCAGAATGCAACTGCCTACCAGGATGGGGAATTGGTTTATGCGGCAGTTGTTTCTACAGGGTTGCCGGGCGTGTGGACTCGTCCGGGGCTATTCCAGGTATGGGCTAAGCTCGAAGCGGATGACATGACCGGCGGCGAGATCACGCCTGATGGATCCAATTTCTACTTCCTCGACAACGTCCCTTGGGTGATGTATTTCGATGGTGCGCGCGCGTTGCATGGCACATACTGGCACAGCAACTACGGTTCGCAGGCCTCACGCGGTTGCGTTAATATGACCAAGGCCGACGCGCATTGGTTCTTCGAGTTCACATCGAATGGAACTTACGTTTATGTATGGGATCCTTCGGGCAACACACCCAGCGATCCGGCATTGTTTGGGGAGGGGGGCGCATGATTGATTGCCGCCCGCCGGCAAGGCGCCGCTGCCGTGAAGGCCTTGCGCCTTCTCAGATCCTAGGTCGTTCCTTGTGATTGCTGAAAATCAACACCTGTGCTCGAAAACCAACATGATCCTCGAATGGCAATGCTGATCAAACTGCCTCACCTCGAATCTGGGGAAAGCTACGGTGCTCTGCCACCTCAATCCTTGTGTTCATGCGCGCAGAGCCGGCGGCCAGCTATCAGCATTGTGACGGAGTGGTAGTCGACATGGGCAAGGCGCTCAAAGGAGCTAGACCGTGCTGACTTGGCAGGAAAAGGTCCTCTTCCTGCTCGCTACGCTTGTTTCAGCCATCCTGACATGGCGTGGTGTCTGGCAGCTGAGCCGCATCATCGCTCGGGGTGATGGTGATCTAGGCTGGAAGCTCATCCCCAAGCGATTGGCAACCGTACTGCTCAAGACGTTGAGTTTCAAGCCCGTTTTCCAATCCCGGCCGGTCACAAGCACGTTCCATGGCCTTGTCGGCTGGGGTTTTGCCTTCTATCTTCTAGTCAATGTGGGAGACCTGCTTCAGGGTTTCATCCCCGGATTTGTGTTCCTCGGCCATGGGTTGCTCGGGAACATATACCGCCTGGTGGCGGATGTGCTGAGCGTGGCCGTACTCCTGGGGATGCTGTCCTTGATGGTGCGCAGGTTTCTTGTGCGCCCAGCTTCTCTGAAAACAAGCGAAAGAACCCGGCTCCACCCCAAGGCCCGGCGAGGTATCACACGCGATTCAGCCATCGTGGGCTTATTCGTCCTGCTGCATGTAGGATCTCGTTTTCTGGGCGAGAGCTTTCACCTGGCTGCAACGTCCATGGATGCCTGGCAGCCATTCGCTTCTATTACTTCGCTTGCATGGACAGGCCTCATCTCTCCCGCGAGCTTGGAGATCGCCCTGCATATCGCCTGGTGGATGGCGCTGGGCCTCATTCTGGCCTTCTTGCCATATTTCCCAATATCCAAACACATCCACCTCTTCTTCGCTCCGCTCAACTACCTGCTGCGTCCGGAGTGGCGATCGATCGGCGAATTGGGACGTCTGGATTTCGAGGACGAGAGCGTGGAGCAGTTTGGCGCTGAACGCATAGAGCATCTTTCTAAGTCGGCATTGATGGATGCATATGCCTGCATCATGTGCAATCGCTGCCAGGATGCATGCCCGGCCTACACCACGGGCAAGGCGCTCTCCCCTGCCGCGCTGGAGATCAACAAGCGCTACCATCTCAATGATCAGGGCGCTGAACTGGCGGCTGGGGCAATCAGTGACCTAACCCTGCTTGATTTCGCCATCCCAGACGAGGCCGTCTGGGCCTGCACGGCTTGCGGGGCCTGTGTGGACATCTGCCCGGTGGGTAACGAGCCTATGCGCGATATCCTGGAGATCCGGCGCCATCTCGTGTTGATGCAGAATGCCTTTCCTGAACAGTTTCAGGCCGCGTACCGCGGCATGGAGCGAAGCGGCAATCCGTGGAACATTGGACCGGAACAGCGTCTCGAATGGGCAGAGGGATTGCAGGTACCGACTGTGGCTGAGCAGCCGCAGCCCGAGGTTCTCTGGTGGGTGGGTTGTGCGCCGGCGACCGATCCACGCGCCCAGAAGACAGCGCGTGCTTTCGCTCGCATCCTCAACGCAGCCGGAATCGATTATGCAGTCCTCGGGCGGGAGGAGCAGTGCACAGGCGACTCAGCGCGCCGTTCGGGGAACGAGTACCTCTTTCATGAGCTTGCCACGAGCAATGTTGAGCGACTGAATCGCGTGGCTCCGAAGCGCATCGTCTCAACATGCCCACACTGCGTGCATACGATCAAGAATGAATATCCGGCCTATGGCGGAACCTACGAAGTGGTGCATCATTCACAGTTGCTTCAGGAGTTGCTGCGTTCCGGAAGATTGCAAGGCGAGCTTGATCCGAGCGAGGAAAGCGTGACCCTGCATGATCCCTGCTATCTGGGGAGAATCAACGGTGTCGTCGATGCGCC
>DAOVIK010000371.1 GCA_030673735.1 Anaerolineae bacterium | reverse complement strand
TACGGAGCAAGAAGTGGACAGGAAGGATAGAGCAGGCAAGCCCAAAGCCAGAGAGGGATCAAGCCTCCTACGGCGACGAAAGCCAGCAGGCCGAGAACGACGGCAACATAGTCAACTCGCTTAAAAGGGACCGGCGCTGCAGGAGCGGGAACGGCTTCGATCTCTGTGGGTGTAGGAGGATAGTGGACGGTTTCAGCCAGGCCGCCAGACTGACTGAAGAATGTTGAAAGCACACGACCAAGTTGATCTGCGGTCCGATAGCGAGCTGACGGTTCCTTCGACAGCACCTTGAGCACGATCTGCTCCAAGGCTTCGGGAAGATCAGGAACGAACTCGCGCGGAGAAGGTGCAGGAGCCGCGCGGTGTAATTCGGCGAGCACCACGAGGTCATCCGCTTCGAAAGGCAAGCGTCCGGTGAGCATCTCGAAAAGGACCACACCAAGTGCGTAGACGTCAGTTGCAGGGGATGGAGGAGCACCAACTGCTTGCTCAGGTGCAAAGTAGTGAGGGCTTCCCCAAACGAGATCATAGGTCGTGTCAGGATGTATGGTCGCGAAAGTAACCGCTATGCCGAAATCAGTGATCTTGGCGCGGCCATCCGGTGAAACCAGGATGTTCTGTGGCTTGAGATCGCAGTGCACCAATCCCGCTCGATGCGCATAGCCAACGCCTGCACAGATCTGGATCATCAGCGAAAGCGCATCTTCCACTGAAAGCGGTCCTTGCTTGCTGATCATCGTCTTCAAGTCGGTGCCTTCGACGTGTTCCATGACGATGAAGAAACGCCTTCCGTCCTGGCCAAAGTCGTGGATGGTTACGATGTTGGGGTGGGTTAGATTGGCGGCGGATCTGGCTTCGTGCAGGAATCGCGTTTGAAATTCTGGCTTCTGCACCAAGTTTGTGCGCAAGACCTTGATGGCTACTTCACGCTGAAGGTTTAAGTCGCGGGCATGTACTACGTATGCCATTCCGCCGGCACCGATCCGACGCAGGATCTCGTAGCGTCCCCCAAGCAGTCGATGGTCATTTGTGGTTGCAGAAGACTCCATGCGATTATTCTAGCCGTTCGTGTCAAGGGCGGCAACTCCCCATCCGATACTGGGCTATAATTGCCGTCTGGAGCAGGTTTTATGCGCAAAGCACTGCTGATCTACAATCCGGCCGCTGGTCGCTTCCCGGCTCGGATCCTTGTCAATCGCGCCAGCGGTGTGCTCAAGGATGCCGGCTGGGATATCACCATGGTTACCAGCAGGTCAGGACGCAGCTTTCATCCGCAGGCGCTTAAAGCCGTGCGGAGCGGATTTGAGGCAGTGTTCGTTGCGGGCGGTGACGGATCGATAGGAGCGGCAGCATCAGCGCTGATAGGGACCGAAACCGCGCTGGGGGTCTTGCCTACCGGAACATCCAATGTCTGGGCGCACGACATGGGGCTGAAATCGCTATCGTGGGGCCGCTTGCGGGCGCTCGATCTGGCTGCCTCGCGCCTGGCAAATGGCCAGATCCGCTTGGCGGATGTCGGGCTCTGCAATGGTCGTCCGTTTCTGATGTGGACGGGGATAGGGCTGGATGGGCAGATGACCGGCAGCCTCGAGCCCCTGGGGCGCATCAGGAAGTCGTTTGCCGTACCTCACTACCTAACCCGAGGCGTCTGGAACGTCCGCGATTGGAAGAGCATCCCTCTGCGTGTGAAAGCTCTTGGTCGCTCTTGGGAGGACGACTACATAGTAGTCATCGCCAGTAACATCAGTTCCTACGCCGGCGGCATCTTCCGCCTCACACCGGACGCCAAGGTGGACGATGGTTTGATCGACTTCTGGCTTGTAGGCGGTAAATCGCTGAGGGATGCCTTTGTGAGGGTGATTCAGGTCCTGCGAGGGAAACACCTCAACGAGCCCAGAGTGGTTCATTTTCAAGCTGCGGAGGCGACTATCGAGGGCGAGGGATTGTTGCCCATGCAATGCGATGGTGAACCAGGGAAGATCAAACCTCCCTTGAAAATCAGCGTAGAGCCGCGGGCGCTGCGTGTTCTTGTGCCGCACGACGAAGTACCTCGATTGTTCTCGCAAGCTTAGTAAAGCGGAGCAAAACCATGGCTCATCCCCTTAGAGAATACATCACCAATCCCCTGTATTGGCTGTTGCTGAGCCTACCGCTGGCGGTAGTTCTGGCCGCATTGGCGGTCGATCCGCTGTGGATTCTTCTCGCATCGGCGGGAGCGATGATACCACTGGCAAAGCTGATAGGTGATTCCACGGAGGCGTTGGCCGCGCACACAGGTCCTCGCATTGGAGGGCTGCTTAATGCTAC
>DAOVIK010000133.1 GCA_030673735.1 Anaerolineae bacterium | reverse complement strand
GTCGCGATTTGCCAAAACGAACGCTCCCAGGCGCAGAATAAAGATAATGCGATGCGCGTCTTGCGCACCCGATTGCTTGACTTGAAACGTGAGCAGCAGGAGCAAGAACTGGCCCAAATCAAGGGCGAGCACGTCCAGGCGGAATGGGGCAGCCAAATTCGCTCCTATGTGCTTCACCCATACCAAATGGTCAAAGATCATCGCAGCGGCCACGAGGTTGGGAATGCTACTGACGTCTTGGACGGCAATCTCGATGCCTTCATCGAGGCCTACCTGAGAAGCTCGTTGGGTGCACCAAGCTAGCTCAGGCTTGTCGCGCCCTAGGGCCTCTGCTATAATCCGCCAGTTCACCGACAGGAGGAGGTTATCGCGTGGACGTCTATCTCAATATTGCCATGTTGATCGTGTCGATCTCCCTGGTGGGAGTGATCATCCTACAGAGCCGGGGAGCAGGACTTGGCGGCCTTGGTGGAGGCAGCTCTGGTGGCTCCACCTACCACGTGCGGCGCGGCGTCGAGCGATTGCTCTTCAATATCACAATCGGCCTGAGCGTCGTCTTCTTCACGCTTGCGGTTGTCACTGTCATTGTGATAAGTTGACCTCTCTCTTGGCTTTTCCTGTTCTTTGCGGCGCGCATTGAAATGCACAACATTCGGTGGCAGTTGCTCATTGCGGCCGGCGGGTTGGTTTTGGTCGTCGGCCTGCTGCTGGGGCAGACACCAGGCCTACAGCCCACGGTTCCCCAGCCGGTGCGTGGTGGTGTTTACACCGAAGCACTGGTGGGGTATTTGCTGCGCCTGAACCCCGTGCTGGACAATGCCAACCAGGCAGATCGTGATATCGACCGTCTGATCTTCAGCGGATTGGTTCGCTTCGACGATCACGGATTGCCGGTTCCGGATCTCGCCGAGTCCTGGTCGATATCTGCAGATGCGACATTATTCACTTTTACCTTGCGTGAGGACGCTCTCTGGCATGACGGCGAACCTGTTACCAGTAATGACGTGATTTACACGTTTTCCAAGCTGCAGGATGACGGCTATCCGGGGCCGGCCGAGCTGCATGCCATGTGGAAGGAAATCAACATCATCCGCTTGGATGATCGGAGTGTTCAATTTCAGCTGCCAGAATCATTCGCTCCCTTCTTGGATTACCTCACCATCGGATTGCTGCCTGACCATTTGCTGCGGGGCGTCAGAGTAGTCGACATGATCGACCATCCATTCAATCTCCATCCCGTAGGAACCGGCCCTTTTCGCTTCGATCACTTCATCATTGAGGATGAGCAAATCGTCGGCGTGTTCCTCACTGCTTTCCCCGACCACTACAACGGAACTCCCTACCTCGAGCGAGTCGAGTTTCATTATTACTCCGATGCGGAAAGCGCCCTTCAAGCCTATGAATCTGGGGAGGCCCTGGGCATCAGCAGCGTAACGCCCGATATCTTTTCACGCGTCCTTCATGATCCGGGTCTAAATCTATACAGCGCCCGATTGCCGAGAATGGGGATCGTCTTTCTGAACCTTAATCACCCAGAAAAGGATTTCTTTGCCGACAGACGGGTGCGACAAGCTCTGCTTCTGTCGATCAATCGACAATGGCTGATCGATGAAGCCCTCAATGGGCAGGCCACCATTGCGCAAGGCCCGATCATGCCAAATACCTGGGCCTTCACAGATGATTTGGTGCGGATCCCATACGATCCCACACTTGCGGAAGAATACCTCACTACTTCGGGCTGGGAATTGCCGGTTGGCGCAGACGAGGGCTCTCCCGACTACATACGCATAAAGGATGAACAAACGCTTGTATTCGAGCTCGCCTACCCCGATGATCCACAGTTCGCCCGAATTGCAGAAATCCTGCAGACAAGCTGGGAGAGAGTGGGCGTGGCCGTCGATCTCATCCCGGTAGAACACTCCAGCCTTTTGGAAGAATACCTTCAGGCTCGAGATTACCAGGCTGTGCTGACGGAGCTGAACCTCACCCAAACTCCCGATCCGGATCCCTACCCCTTCTGGCATGATACCCAGATCGATACTGGCCAGAATTACGGGGGATTCTCCGATCGAAACGTCAGCATTTGGCTCGAACGCGCTCGCACCATACCTGACATCAGTCACCGTGCTGCTTCATACCGACACTTCCAGCACCGCTTCCAGGACCAAGTTCCTGCGCTGCTTCTCTACTACCCGATCTATAATTACGCTGTGGATGTCCAAGTACTGGGCGTTAGTATTCCTCCACTCATCGATCCAAGCGATCGATTCGCCAACATATCAAGTTGGTTCATGCTTGCAAGACGCAACGTCACTCCACTGCCGGATCAAGAATAAAACCAGTGTTGTGTTAATGACATGGTATAATCTCTGCCGTTTCCCAGTGTTATGAGGAACCACGGAAGGTAAATAGGTGAGTAAAAAGGATGGCAAGGCGCCTGCTACGCGCCTCGAGGATCTCAGGGCAGGCATCGAGATCCAAGGAAAAATCATTCGCACTAACTTGCACGGCGCCTTTATCGATGTCGGCATCGGTGTCGAGGGCTTCGTGCATATTTCAATGCTGAAGCGCAGCCCCATAAACCGCGTGGAAGACGTGCTGGAAGTGGGGCAAGAAGTCAAGCTTTGGGTACATCGGGTAGATAAGAAACAGAAGCGCCTTGAGCTATCCATGATCCGACCGGTAACTATGAAATGGAATGATCTCTCGCCGGGAATGATGCTCAAGGGCCGGGTTGTCCGTTTAGAGCAATTCGGCGCCTTCGTTGACGTAGGCACCGTTCGCCCGGGACTGGTGCATGTCAGCGAAATGAGCAATGACTATGTCGAAGATCCGTCACAATTGGTCCAGATCGGCGATGAGGTGCGTGTTACGGTGATCGAGGTCGATAGCAAGAAACGTCAGATACGCTTGAGCATGAAGCCCGATGAAGCCGAATTCATCGAAGAGACGATGCCTGAAGAAGACATCCCGACCGCCATGGAAGTCGCGCTCCGGCAGGCGCTTGAGGATTCAGAAGATTCCGAGCCAAAAGGCAAACCCAAAGCGAAACGGGCGCCATCAGACCGGGATGACCAAGAAGACATCCTACAACGCACTCTCGAGCACCGTATGCGAACCTCTTCGGACGACTCCTCCTGATACTCCTCGCAATCGACTCCTTCCAACGCGAAAATAGATTCATCGCCCTATGGTCCGTATCCTTCAGACGCGAGCCAATCGCCCTACGCGCGAACAACCACCGCCGAAGGAATCATTAGCGGCGCTCCGTTGAGCGCCGCCATTCTTGGCCACCAATCCTGGGCCGTAATCATCTCGCCTATGATAGACTAGGTCCCATCTTCACTGAGCCAATCCGAGTCGATTTCCTCCTCTTCGATCAGATCCTCCCTCTCATCCTCCCCATTCCTCCATCTCATCCGCTACCCAATCATCCTCTTCCGGTACTTCATCGAGCTGTGTATACGTCAGGCACCCCTCGTCAGGATCCAGCTCTACACTTGGAGCCCCACAATAGCCCTTTTCCAAATATGTGCAATCGACGTAATGACAACGAAGGCGAGGCTTCTCATCTACTCCTGGACCAAGATCGCCTTAGGTACTGCCCCGACATGCAATCCCATGTCTTGCCTCATCGTCCTTCTCGGAATCCCCGAGACAAACATCGACTACCGCTTGTGAACTGTGACCCCTGCGAGGGCCCTTGATCCACGAGCGCGCAGGCTTTCGCCTCTGTAACAATACTACACCGGATAGCTCAAACCCTCATCGGCAGACTTATCATCCGGGAGAGAGATTTCCTTGATAAGAAACGACTTGGCATCCCCTTCGTTCCAGCATGATCGCTAGCTGCCTGGCGAGTGGATGCGCAAACAAGATTGCCACACGCCGGTTCCCCTGGCGCGCGCAGGCTCCAACCATGTAATTGACTATTGCCACTGGGCGTCAACGGTCTTGTGAATGCTATTGAGCCCCCCCATCTCAAAGCGGTGCAAGAGGCCAACGCAATAAATCGCCGGGACTAGAGCGCTGATTGCGGCAAGCCGATAAGCCAGGCCTCCAATTCCTCCCCGGCCTGCATATGCGTAACCCCCTCTGGGACAATGACAAGCGCATCTGCAGTCACCAGAGACATAAGCACGCCCGAATCTTGGCTTCCAGTCAGTTGCGTTCGGAACTCTCCATCATGCCAACGAATCCTTGCACGCAAGTAACTCAGGCGCCCGTCAGAAACGATCTCTTCCTCAGTCCGGACGAGTAGGCGCAATCGACTTGCCTGATCCCTTCCCCCCAAGTGAGCGAGAGCAGGTCGCACGAATACCTCATAGGTGACCAGCGCCGATACTGGATTTCCGGGGAGAGCTATGATCGGAACGCCGCGATAAGCTCCGAAAGCAAGCGGCTTTCCCGGGCGCATTTTCACTCGCCAAAATTCCAAATGCCCATTCTGTTCTACCACCGTGCGAACGAAATCATATGCCCCCATGGAAAGCCCGCCGGAAGTCAGGATCAAATGCGCGTCTTGATCCACTCCACGATCCAGCAATCCAGCAAGCTCTTCCGGATCATCCGGAGCAATTCCCAGAAGCAATGGAATTGCTCCTGTAGTGCGGCATGCAGCCAGCAGCGCTCGGCCATTGGCGTCCCTGATCTTGCCCGGAACCAGTTCCTCGCTGGCGTCAAGCAACTCATCGCCTATTGATAAGACGGCGACGCGCGGCTGCTTGTGCACGCGCGGCTCGGCAATCCCTAGCGCCGCAAGCATGCCGATGTCCTGAGGCCTGAGGCGGCGGCCAGCGGAGAAGACGCTTGCTCCTGCGCGCACATCCTGACCTTCTTTGCGGGTATATTCTCCCTTCGAAACTTGCTCGACTATATCGATATACTCCGGCAGAGGAAGCCCCGCCATGGGACCGGGTTCGGTTGTCATCTCAATCGGCACGACCGCATCCGCACCCTCCGCCAATGGAGCCCCCGTCATGATGCGTATGGCCTGTCCCGAGCCCAGCCATTGCTCTCTCCTTCCTCCTGCCACAATCTCACCGACAACCTTCAAACGGACCGACGTTTTCCGAGACGCTTTGGCGACGTCCGCCGATTGAACTGCATATCCATCCATCGATGAACTGGGAAATGGAGGCAAATCCGTAGCCGCAACGACCTCTTCGGCTAGAACGCGCCCCAAGCTTTCATCCAAGGGCACGTTTTCCGGACCAAGCGGCTGGAAGGAAGCGACTATGCGAGCCAATGCATCATCAACACTCAACGAGATTTCTGGCATGAGGTCACCTAAGGGAAAATGGAGCAATGCGCGCTCCCACCAGAAGCGGTCACCCCGGACGGTAGCGCCGAGCTGCCAGCACGTTCTGGAGCGCCTCCATGCGATTCAGAACGCGACTCAATTGGGCAATATCCGTAACGTGCAGAACCAAGTCAAAAACGGCAAGACTGTTCTTCGTGGAAACATTAATCGAGGACATGCTGATGTCCTCGTTTGCGATCAAGGTTGATACGTCGCGCATCAATCCATCGCGATCATATGCCCTTATGCGAACCGAAACCGGATAGGTCCTCACATGCTGGCCCCAAGAAACCTCAACAAGCCGTTCCTTATCCTTATCGGCCACGCGCAGGACATTCGAGCAATCCTGTCTGTGTATGGTTGCGCCTCG
>DAOVIK010000168.1 GCA_030673735.1 Anaerolineae bacterium | reverse complement strand
CAGTCGCTCTGAATTTCCCCGAGGGACGTTATCTCAAGGGCCTGGTTTGCAGGATTGCCTGAAGCCTCTTCAAGCAGCGTCATTTTTCGGTTAATGCACGAAGCCCCGGGTGTTCCCGGGGCGAAAGCTAGTGCAGTATTCAGCGCGGCTCCGCGTCGGGCCCGTTTCTGTCTAGGGTCCGTTGCTTTCGGTTAGTGCCTGCGGGTTTTATGGTCGCCTCAGGAATCAGAGGCAGCCGTCTTCATCTTGCTGCGCATCGAAAGGCGCAGCGCCAACCGATAGAGCTCCTTAAGTTCCTCCGCTTTTTCAGTTTCGCCTGCACCTTCAATACGCTGGATCGCCGATGGCAATCCCCCAAGGAGTTGCTCGTCGATCTTATCCTCGGATGATTCAAGCAGCTTCCTTGCCTTGGCCAGATCCTTTTCCTCCAGGAGCTCCTGGACCAGGCGCAAGCCGGGGGGCAAGGCGTCCCGGATCATCTCACTCAAGCGCCTATCGATCTCCTGCAACTTCTCGCTAGCTTCCTTGTCACCTCGCTCCACGGCTGCCTGCAAGCTGGCTTGCAGGACCGATAGAAACAGATCGTCTACGTAGGGAAGGGTTTGAATCAGCGCTTGATCCATATCCTCGGCTTCCAGAACGGCTTGCAGTCGTCCGCTCACGAGTGCCAAGTTTTCCTTCTGGATTTCATCGAGTTCCTCAGTCTGCTCGAGAATCCGGGTGCGAAGCTCTGTCAAGCGCTCCCGTTCCTTGCCCTTGGCTTCGTCGATGCGCGTGCTGAGAAGCTGGAAGAAGGTGTAGTCGAAACCAGGGCGGGCGAGTCTCACGAGCGCCGCCACGCGGTTCTCATCCGGCGCATCGAGCACGAACTCCAGCAGCTTCTCCTGCGTCAACTCGGTGCCTGCATCCTGCAGGCTCTTGGCGGCCGCACGCAGGGCTTCCTCCTGCGCCTTGATTTCCTTGCCCAGCGTGCTGAACTCCACAGCACGGGCCAATTGCTGGCCAGCGAATTCACGCACCCGCTGATCTCCGATCGACTGAATGGAGATATTGGCCAACTGCAAAAAGGTGGCATCGATCAGCTTGTCGTGCTCGGCCACGAATTGCGTCAGTTGATCTTCAGGCGCGCTCATCATTTGCTCGAACACGCGCATGCGCTCGCGCTGCGCCTCGATCTGCTCACGCGTGATCCCATCGGCCTCCAGGATGCGTTCGATCAAGCTTTGCTTGGTGAGCATGGGCACCGGGGTCAGAAGATATCCCTTACGCTCCTCTGCCGGAAGCCTATCCATCACGCTGTTGATCAGCCTACCGATCGTGCGCTCTTGATCGTCCTTCTTCATCCCAAGTTCGGGAGGCACGAACGTCAGCAGCAGCTCCTTCTCTTGATCGTGGTACACGAGCGGAGCCGCCAGCTGGCCCTCATAACCGCAGACCTGGCACTGCACTCTGTTGTGTGCATTGGCCAGCAAGCGTGCCTTGGCGGCAGGCTCATTGCTCACGTCGATGATCTGTTCGAGAGAGGCCTGCGTTGGAGCCTTGCATTGCGGGCATTGGATTTGTGTGAGCGTTCGTGGCATTGATTTACCTTGTGGGAATGTGGTTTTAGGTTTCCGTTCTTGGGAGCGAGAAGCAGATGCGGGCACCCTTGGTGACGCGTTCATGCACCCAGATTTTACCCCCATGCGCTTTGACCACTGCTCTAGCGAGGTAGAGGCCGAGGCCCGCCCCCTTTGATTTCTGCGCAACATCCTCCGACCGATAGAAGAGATCGAAAACGCGGGGCACGTCATCCTTCGCGATGCCTTGCCCTTCATCCTGAACGCACACGGTTACCTCTTCTGGTCGAACCTTCCCACTGATGGTCACCTTGCAGCCATCCGGAGAATAATTGACCGCGTTGGAAAGCAGGTTGCTCAGCACCTGTGTGATCCGGCCCTCGTCTGCGTACAGCATCGGAAATTCTTCAGGAAATTCAACCTCGAATTCATGACGCTCGGATTGAGTGGCAAACCGATCTGCCAGTCGCTGCGCCAGGTCGCCCAGCGCCACTTCTGATCGACTGAGAGATAGCACCCCTGCTTGGAGCCTGGAGGCATCGAGTAAGTCGTCGATCAGATTGGTCAGGCGATCGGCTTCTTCTTCGATCACTGCCAGGCTGTTATCCACAACGTTAGGATCCCAACGTGCATCCTCGCGCCGCAGGGTTCCTACGAAACCTTTGATCAGCGCCACGGGCGTGCGGAGCTCGTGGCTGATGATTGAGATGAAGGTGTTCTTCAGTTCATCGGCCTCGCGAAACTTGGTGATGTCGCGCATGTTGGCCACGATGCTGAGCAGCGATCCTTCGCTGGAAATCGCCGGCGCGTACGTGATGCCCACGCTGACGATCTCCCCCGTGCGCTTGATCAAATCGCCTTCCACGTAGAGCCTGGCTTGAGCCTGGAGCGGCCAGCCGCCCTTTTTGGCCTCCTCTAGGGACGGGCCACTCTCGACGCGCTGCCAATTTACGATCTCGGAGTGCTCCTTTCCCAGCACATCCTCGATTTCGTAGCCGGTCAGGCGCGTGCAGGCACGGTTGAAACGCGTGAAGCGGAAGCTAGGGTTGAGAATGAAAATGCCATCTGCGGATGACTCGACCACGGTGTTCAGGTGTTCTCTTTGCTCGATTACCTGTGAGTAGAGGCGAGCATTGTGGACCGCGATGGCCGCCTGTGTGGCGAAGCCTTCGAGGAGAGCCGAATCCTCGGCCGAGAATCGCCCGCGATAAGAGCGGAACACAAAGATCACGCCTACCACCTCTTGCCGTGCGACCATCGGCAGGCCGATGCCCGTCAGCAAACCCATCGAGGCGGCTTGTGTAATCCGCTGCAGCCGGCGGTTGACCTCAGGAAGCTCGAATCGCTGCGGATCGCCGTGGTCCGGAATATCTGCCAGCAAGCGACTCAAGGGCTTGATGAAACCGGGGCTGATGCCATAGGAGGAAGCGATCTTCCACCCGCCGCCCTCCTTGCGCAGCGCGATCAATCCCGCGTGCCCGGCAAGCATTTCCGCCGAGACACGCGTGATGCGGGCCAACACGGCATCAAGGTCCAGTTCCTCCGTGATGGCCCGCGAGATCTCCAGCAGCTTGTCGCGCTGGCGAACGCGAAAATCAGGTAGCATCGGCCCTTAGCTTACTCCTTCTCGGCTTCGGTCACCGCACTCTCGAGTTTCTCCAGTCCTTCATCGATCAGTGCTTTATCGATGTTCAAGGCCGGAGCAATGCGAATAGTGCTCTTCCCGCAGCCCATCACCAGCAATCCATTTTGGAATGCGAGTTCCTCGATCCTGTCGCGCAGATCATGGGCGGGATCGCGGCTCTCGCGATCTATTACGAAATCGACGCCGATCATCAGGCCCTTGCCCCGCACATCACCGATCGACTGATGCCGCGCCTGTATCTCGGCCAATGCATCCTGCGTATATTCCCCCATCGCCGCTGCATTTTCCATCATCTCGTCTTCAACCAGCTCCAACGTTGCCAAAGCTGCGGCGCAGGCGATAGGATTGCCTCCGAACGTATTTCCGTGCGCGCCTTCGGGCCATTGCATTAAGCTCTCACGTGCGATGGTTGCGCCGAGAGGAACCCCGGAAGCAAGGCCCTTGGCCGAGCACACGATGTCCGGTTCGACGTCCCAGTGCTCGATGGCCCACCACTTGCCGGTGCGTCCCACGCCGGACTGCACTTCATCGGCGATGATCAGAATGCCATGCTTGTCGCACAGCTTGCGCAACGCGGGGAAGAAATCATCCGGTGGCACGACGTAGCCACCTTCGCCTTGAATAGGCTCGATGAGAATCGCGGCGCAGTCTTCCGGCGGCAGAACGTGAGTGAGAACTACTTCCTCGATGAATCTCACCACCGTCTCTCCGTATTTCTTGCCATCGGATGCCAGGATCTGACGGTAGGGATTGGGGTAGGGCACATGTGTGACGCCATTCATGAGGGGCATAAAGCCGCGGCGATAAACGGGCTTGCTGGCCGTGAAGGCCAGTGCGCCCATCGTGCGACCATGAAATGCGCCGTAAAATCCGATGAACTGCTGTCTTCCCGTGTGCCAACGGGCGATCTTGATGGCAGCCTCAACCGACTCCGCGCCGGAGTTGGAGACGAAGACCTTTGCCGGTTCCTTGAAGGGGGCTATTCCGGTTATTCGTTCGGCAAATTCCACCCAGATCGGATGGTAGAAGTCGGACGAGATATGCAGGAAGCGCTCGGCTTGCTTCTTGATCGCTTCCACCACCTTAGGATGGCTATGTCCGGTGGAGCAGACGGCGATGCCAGAGGTGAAATCGATGTAGCGGTTTCCGTCTACATCCCACACCTCGCTCCCCGATCCATGATCCATCACAAACGGGGCTACGCGTGGATAGGAAGGCGAAACGACGGCTTTATCGCGGCTGATGACCTGCTTGGCTTTCGGTCCAGGCAACTGTTGTGATTTCAACTTGTAGGCCTCCTGATGGATTCTTTGGGAAAAGTGTATTCAGTCGCATAGTCGACTTCACGGCCGGATTCGGATAACCACGGCGCTTTTCAAGGTATTTGCAGGTGCATATTCGCTCCAACCGGCAAGCTGCCGTTGGATAGGATCCAGCCCGATACGGCCGAATTATATCACCGCGCATTTTGACAGAGCAATTTTCGGGTGTATAAAAGGAAGCCCTATAGGCGATGTCTTCGCGACATATGAATCAAGGAGAAAT
>DAOVIK010000246.1 GCA_030673735.1 Anaerolineae bacterium | reverse complement strand
TCGCAGTCGCGAAGGAGGCAGCGGATTTGTGAATCTTCCTTTCATGGCTTATGGTGATCTTGAATCAATAGATTTCGATGAACTTGAGGCCAAAGGACAGATTACGCTTCTTGTAGAGCAGGTTATGTTTCAACTTCATATGGCTATTATTGACAGCGAGGGAAATCTGCTTGCCAAGGCGCTGAATCCGTGTGATGTATATGGTAATGACTATATTGTTACCCTACTAGTATTAATCAAGACAGAGCCAGCAGATTTCCCCATTGAAGGACCCTCAGACTTCACTATCCCAGGCTCTCAATTTGTGCAATCAGAAGACGAAGAACCCAGTTTCTATCTGAGAGTGCCGATAGAGATCTAGATCTCGAAATACCTCCCTGTCCATTCTCAGAGTCCCCCGAGTCGCGTTTTCAGCCTGATAGAATCTTAAGGGCGATACAGTACGATCGGATATCTCTCTATCGTCCACAACCTTCTGATCGCGATTGGAGCGAATGGTATGAGTGAGTTGGCGCAGATGGAGTGCGTTCCCAGTAGAGGAGGGGATGCGCCGTTAAAGGGCCGTGGGTTGAAGGACATGCTGGAGAAGCTTGGCGGCGGTTGGCAAGCCATCGACGAGCATCATCTGGAGAAGACCTTTACGTTTAAGAACTTCCGCCATGCGCTGGACTTCGCCAATCGTGTGGGGGAGCTGGCGGAGGAGGTCGACCATCATCCGGAGTTGCGTTTGGGCTGGGGCTACGTGAGCCTCACGATCTGGACGCATTCCATCGGCGGTCTGCACGAGGCGGATTTCATCTTCGCTGCGAAAGCCGACCAATTGGTCGAATGAGCCGTGAGGATCCCCTCATCGGGGATGGGCCGAGCGGAAGGGACGGACCATAGGGCAAGGCTGGGCCGATCCTTGGGCTGACCGGCGCCTCATGAAGGGGACTCCACGAGAGCAGCCGCATCTTCATCGTTAAACAGAAAAGAAGCTCTTGACGCGGCCAAAAGCTAGGCTAGAATAGGAAAAGCTAATCAAGGAGATGGATTTCGTGACGCTGCTGCAAAAGCACATGGTCATGTGCAAGCTGCCGTCGCCGATGGGTCGAGGACCATCGGCTCTGGCAGGCCGCGCCTGATCGCAGCCAGCCACGGCAGCATTTGCTCCGCCAGCATCGCGCTGGCGGTTTGGTTTGCCTACTAACATTGATCGAGGCAGCGCCTCCCGACGGGCCTGCCGAATTGCGAAACGAAGTGAGGAATACCATGAGCGAAAACATACACGTCTCCGTGGCTTGGCCATATGCCAACGGCGACTTGCACATCGGCCACTTGGCCGGCGCATATCTACCGGCGGACATCTTCGCGCGCTATCATCGCCTGAAGGGCAATCGAGTGCTGATGGTATCCGGTTCGGATTCGCACGGCACGCCGATCACTGTAGAGGCCGACAGCACGGGCCAAACGCCGCGCGAGGTGTTCGAGCATTACCATCACCGTTTCTTGGAAGCGCAGAAGGACATCGGCATCAGCTACGATCTATTCACGCATACCGACACAGAGAACCACCATCGCATCGCGAAGGAGTTCTTCCTGCGCTTGCTCGAAGCAGGGCACCTGTACAAGGAAACCCAGCAGCTGCTCTACTCCGAAAGCGAGAAGCGCTTCCTTCCGGATCGCTACGTAGAGGGCACATGCCCCAAATGCGGCCATGGCGAGGCGAGGGGCGATCAATGCGAAAACTGCGGAAGCTTGCTGGATGCCATCGAGCTGATCGAGCCGCGCAGCAAGACGGATGGCAGTCGTCCGGTGGTGCGCGAGACGGAACACTACTTCTTTGACCTGCCGGCCTTCAGCGATCAACTGCTGGCGTACATCGAAGAGCATGCGCACTACTGGCGCCCGAACGTAGTCAACTTCACGCGCAACTTCATCAAGGGTGGGCTGAAAGGGCGTCCGGTCACGCGCGACATCGAATGGGGCATCCCTGTTCCGCTTGAAGAATGGAGCGATAAGCGCATCTACGTTTGGTTCGAGGCTGTGATGGGGTACTTCAGCGCCTCGGTCGAGTGGGCCCATAACATCGGAAGCCCGGAGGCTTGGAAGGACTGGTGGTACAACCCCGAGGCCAAGATCTTCAACTTCATTGGTAAGGACAACATCCCTTTCCACACCCTCTTCTGGCCAGCGGAGTTGATCGGCGTGGGAGCCATCCTTGATGAAGATGAGGATAGGCGCTTGACCTTGCCATACGACCTACCGGCCAACGAGTTCATGAACGTCGAGGGAGCGCCGTTCAGCAAGAGTCGATTCTGGGCGATATGGCTGCCGGATATCCTGCGGCGTTACGACGCGGATGCCATTCGCTACTACGTGAGCGTGGCTATGCCCGAGACGCGCGACAGCGATTTCTCGTGGGATGATTTTCTCCACCGCAATAACAATGAACTGGTGGCCACGTGGGGCAATCTGGTGAACCGCGTGCTCTCGTTTGCTCACAAGCACTGGGATGGGCGCGTTCCTGAGCCGGGAGAACTTGGCGCCGATGATAAGAAGCTCATCGCCCAGGTCGAAGGCGGCTTCGAAACTGTGGGAAAGCTACTGGAAGCGGTGAAGCTCCGCGCCGCACTGGCAGAAGCCATGCGACTGGCGCGCGAGGTGAACGGCTATCTTGAGAGGGCGCCGTGGTTTGGCGTAATCAAGGAAGATCGGGAGCAGGCGGCGAAGACGGTATACACCGCGCTACGAGCCATCGATTCACTCAAGATACTACTTTCGCCCTGGCTGCCTTTCAGCTCCTAGAAGCTGCACCGCAGTTTGGGATACAAGGAGCGCTTGTTCGGCGAACAGCGCATCGAAACGTATCAGGAGGAAGACCGGGAGCACGAAGCGCTGGTTTACGATGGGTCCAAGGCTGCCGGGCGCTGGCAGCCCGGCGAACTCAAGCCCGGCCAACCGCTCCAAGAACCTGAGCCTATGTTCAAGAAGCTCGATGAGGAGATCGTCGAGCAAGAACGAACCAGATTGGGCAAACCGGTTGATTGGTGACCATTAGCCACCTGAAACATGCCGGCCCCGGAAAGCTTCCGGGGCCGGTTCTTATTGCAGCGCTCAGCGGCCCACGAACTTGGCTGGGCGCTTCTCCAGGAATGCGGTAACTCCCTCGGCGTGATCCTCGGTGCGGCAGGCAACCTGTTGCAGGTAGGCCGTATAGGTCAGGGCATGGCTGAGGTGCGACAGCAGCGCGCGATTGAAGGCACGCTTGCTGAGGGCCATTGCACGCGTAGGGCCTTCGGCTAGAGAAGCCGCCCACTCGGCAGTGTCCTCTGCGAAGGTTTCGTCCGGAACGACGCGATTCACGAGACCATATT
>DAOVIK010000327.1 GCA_030673735.1 Anaerolineae bacterium | reverse complement strand
TCACTTCGCTCAGAATGACACCAAGTGCAGGCCAGGGCAGCGGCATACGTTGATGCTGCAGGGATGCATGGACTGACTTTCGATGGTGAGGCCGCGTTTGTGTTGGAAGCAGCGGCAATCCATTGAGTCTATGGAGTATCCGGAGATTGCTCAGCCTGGAGCCAGACAAGCCAATCGCGCAGGGGCCCTGTAGGTTCTTCGGGGGCCATGGCGACCACCTGGAGCCGCAGTGGATAGGTTCCGTCGGCGAGAGTGGACTCGCCGGGAAGCATCCCCTCGACGCGCACGGTGCGCGCCGCATCCGCGGCATATGACAGCGGCACGTACCCAATTGCGTCCGGATTGCCGACAATCATGGAGACCAATGCAGGGGGGGAGGGAGCGAGCAAGGCGTAGCTCGTGGAGGGCACACCGCCCATTACCTGAGATTCGAACCGCAGCCGAACCTCATCCCCCGCGAGGGGGATCACCGGCAGCACGGTACCTTCCGCTCCATCCAGATCCGACCACGATCGCACCCGCCCCGAGAACAACGCGGCTAACTCGCTGAGGCTGAAGCTGCGAACGGAATTCTCGGGATTCACCAAGACCGCAATGCCCTCGATTCCAATCGAGGTGATGAACCAATCGGTTGGCGCTTCGAGCCCTGCCACGACCAGCGCCACCTCGCCCTCTTCGGCGGCTTCGAGCGCCGCCGCAGGTGGCAGCACCTCGACCTCGAAACCGAGTGATCCGTGCGCCGTACGATATGCAGCGATCCAACGCGTGACCCATGGTTCAAGCGCGGGCGTGGTTGCCAGGCGGGGAAGAGGGGTGGCTGGGGGAAGTTCGGTGACCGTACCGGTGCACGAGGCGATCAGCATCAGGAACCCGAGTGAGAGCAGGTGCTTAACCACGGAAGATACTCAATGCCAGGCCTGCGAAACCGGCCAATAGGCAGTAAATCGCGAATCCGGTCAGCGGGCGGCGGCGAACGTGGGTCATTAAGAGATGGATGGCGGGATAGCCGACACCCGCGGAAGCGAGGAAGCCAACAGTCAAGGGGCCGGCTTGCGACGCAGATCCCGGTGTCGATACGAGATCGATGATTGCCAGAACGGTCCCGCCGAGAATCACGGGCACTGCCAGGAGGAACGAGAAGCGCGCCGCCTCGCTCCTGCGCAAGCCGCGCGTGAGCCCGCCTGCGATCGTGGCTCCCGAGCGTGAGATGCCCGGGAACAGAGCCAGAGCCTGGGCCAAGCCGATCCACAGCGCATCTCCGACGCTCAGGGATCGAGTTTCACGATCCTTGCGCCCCAGGCGCTCACTGATCATCAGCAGGGCAGCGGTGACGAGCAGGAATGCCGAGACCGCGCGCGGCGTCTCGAGAATCTCAGCTACCAGGTCCTCAAGCAGCAAGCCCGCAATCGCTGCTGGAACGCTCGCCAATAGCAGCAGCCACGCCATGCGCGCCAGCGTATCATCTAAGGGACGGCGTTCGATGAGACCGCGCCACGCGGCTCGCAGCAATGCAATGATGTCGCGCCAGAAATAGGCCAGCACGGCCAGCAGGGTGCCGGCGTGCAGCAAGACGTGGAAGGAGATATCACCAAGCTGCCAATTCAGCAGCCAGGGAACGAGCACCAGGTGGCCTGAAGAAGAGACGGGCAGGAACTCCGTCGCTCCTTGGATGATTCCCATCACCAGCGCTTGGAGCAAGGTCATGCTCAATCCTCTGAGGGGCGGTGCTTACGGAACGCGGCCAGGAATTGCTTGGCGAAAGATTCTACCTCGCCCTCGACGATCGCCGCGCGCAAGTCGTGCGTGAGAGCCATCAATGTATGCAAGTTGTGGATCGAGACCAGGGTTGCTACTAGCATCTCCTTGGCTACCGCTAGATGGCGCAGGTAGGCGCGACTGAAATTGCAGCATGCGTAGCAGACGCAGTCAGGATCGATGGGGCGTGGATCATCGGCCAGTGGCGCATTGCGCAGGTTGATGCGTCCAAGACGCGTCAATGCGGAGTGGTTCCGGGCCATGCGGGTTGGCAACACGGAATCGAACATGTCCACGCCGCGCAGCACGCTCTCGACGATGTCCTCCGGCGAGCCGACGCCCATCAAGTATCGCGGGCGATCCTCAGGGAGCACAGGATCCAATACCTCCAGCATGTTGTGCATTTCGTCCTTGGTCTCGCCAACCGAGAGTCCCCCGATGGCGATGCCGGGGAAGTCGAGGGAAGCCACAAATTCTGCCGACTGCTGGCGCAGGTCGGGGAAGACACCGCCCTGCACGATGCCGAAGAGCGCCTGATCAGGACGCGTCTTTGCCCCCAGGCAGCGCTCCGCCCATGAATGTGTGCGCGCCATCGCCTGCTCGTTATAGGCTCGGTCGTAGGGTTCAGCGCATTCGTCCAGAACCATGATGATGTCGGCGCCCAGGTTCTCTTGAATGGCGATCGTGCTCTCGGGTGTGAAGCGCTGCTCGGAGCCGTCCAGGTGCGAGCGAAACGTCACGCCGTCGGCGTCGACCTTCCGGCGCTTGGCCAGAGAGAAGACTTGAAAGCCTCCCGAGTCGGTCAAGATCGGACCTGACCAGGAGGCAAAGGCGTGCAACCCGCCGATCTTGGCCACGGTTTGGTCACCGGGGCGCAGGAACAGGTGGTAAGTGTTGGCCAGG
>DAOVIK010000347.1 GCA_030673735.1 Anaerolineae bacterium | reverse complement strand
TCTCTCTAGGAATCTTTGAGGAAATTAGAGTTCCTTGAACTCTGCCGAATGCTACCCTGCAATCAGCTCTTGCACAATTTCTCTGACTCTTTCGCCATTGACATCTGCATTCAATTCCTGGGCAGCATGGTGCGATTGCATCTTGTAGTACATGATCTTGTCCACATCCAGCTTGTTCAGTTCAACAGCCATCGAGCGCGGCGAAAAATCGCGTGAGACAATGCCGCAATCGTACTCCTCAACGATCTTCCTCATCTCAATGCTTGGACCTATGGCCACAACAAGGCGCGCTTGGATAAATTCAAACAGCTTGTTGGGAAGCGTGTACTTGAGATTGAAGTTCGTGGGTGGGCACAGAAAAAGCCCTATGTCATATTGGCTTGTGAAAGGGATGATCTCATTCATCACTACCGGGGGGATAACTCGCACATTATCCCGTTCTTCCGCAAGGGCTATCACCTTCTGTACATAGGGATCGGGAGAACGCACAAGCATCAGATCGAGCGAAAAGCGACCATCCACGAAATCCATCAAATCAACCATCACCTCGGTCCTTCGCGAGTAGCCGGCATGTCCGTGATATATGATCCTGAATCCTTCAGGGTTTACCGGCACCGGTGAAATGTCATGATAGGCAGGCAGACTTGTAATCACCTCCGGTTCCACGCCGAATTCCCTGGCATACTCCCGAGCGAGCCCATCACTTACGGTGATGATCTTGTCACACTGCGACAGGTATTTCTTGCACAAATGCAAATTGACAGGCTTTGAGAGCAGTCGCCATCTTAGCTGATCGTCGAAATTTCGGGGATAGTACTCCCTGGCATCCAATAGCACAGGAGTTCTTCGCTTCGCTATTCTGAAGGCCAGTGGGAGAAGCGAACAGTCATGAGAGATTATTAAGTCAAATCGCCGCTCAGCAAGTCTGCCAACTATGGCATCGCTGGCTCTTGACATGCTACTGATGATTGCGTCATAGCGCCGCGTAAGCAACCTGAGACCATGAAGGAGCCAAACGGGCAGTTTCCGAAGTCGGTTCATCCACTTAGGCAACTTGCGCTTCCCACGCGCGCCTCTGCCCTCCTCCTTCTGTCTCGTTTTGCTGGCGCTGCCCCCATTGGGCAATTCTGCGTCCGTGAGCGCCAGTGATGTCACACCGTCCAGGGCCATCCTCTTCTGCCCTAGCACGGTTACATGATAATGATCCTTCAGCCAGCGGATCATTCGATTTGGACGGGGATCGGTTTCAGGATTGGACCTGCACATGATCAGAACATTCTTCACATCGGCATCTCGAGTTGAATATGAAATCCGGGCGTTATCGCGCCATTCAAAACCCTAACATCAGTTCCCTTGTCCTCGCAGTATTCTCTTTCCAAGCTGCTTTGCCCTCCGCCATGCGGCCGGGATGTAGCGGAAGATGGAGCTCTGCAATTGTCTCTGATCTCTAGCGTAGGAAGGGTAATCGTAGATCGTTCTTAGCGGAAGCTGCATGATCTCCGTGAACTGCGCTTCTGACAAGCCCAACTTCGTCAGGACATGTTCCCTGTCCTCTTCCTGAAGGGCTGGCGGATAGGTGGGCATCGTGAGCTTCTCAAGAGCTTCGGATCTCGTCATCTCGCCGGAGCAGATCAAGCTCGAAAAGTGCATCTTGCGTTTGTCATAGCCAAATTTCACCGGGAGGATGTAGCCCTGAAAGAAGCGCGTGTATATCGATTCGTAATGCTTGCCTCCATAGTCTTGCCAGTTCAAATCATCCTGCAGGATCTGAACAGCATCCTGCCTTACGTAGTCCACGTAGTTGAGAATGTCAAACCACACTTGTGTGCGAAGATATCGAACTTCGCCTTGCGGTGTTCGGTGAGGATAGGTTTTCAAAGGAACGTTGCCAAACTGCCTATGCACGCTCTTGATGTACTTCCAATCGAAGTGACCCTGCGACCACGCGGGAACGCCGTGTGATTCTGTTCGATAGTTGCGCCCTGTGAGCACGTACTTGACATCCATCTCGTCTGCCATCTGGAACATGAGCGATACGATGGCGTGATCGCTCGGAATTTCGGAATCGGGCGTGGAGGCTCTTAGGAAGGCTAGCTGCAGGTCTCGGAATTCTTCCCACTCCACCACCTGCGTATGAAGGGCGATGCCGAGTTTGCTCACTGCATTCCGGATATTATTAACAGCTATTTCGGTATTCCATTCATTATCAAGATGGATGGCCAAGGGGCGCAATCCAAGTTCCTTTGCCTTATAGGCAACAAAAGTGCTGTCAACGCCACCGCTCACGCCAAGGATGCAATCGTATGGCTTGCCGGCACCCGAACGCTTGATCTCAGCGGCCACCCCTTCCAGTTTCCTGCGCCCCTCTTCACCAGAATATACATAATCTTTGATCGCACGATCGTAGCAATGGCAGTTGTTGCAGACACGATTCTCGTCGAATGTGATATCGGGATCCGTGGTGTCCAATACGCAGCGAG
>DAOVIK010000004.1 GCA_030673735.1 Anaerolineae bacterium | reverse complement strand
TCCAGCGGAACAGCCACTTCCCATCCTCCGGCCTCACGTTGACGCAGCCATTCGATCGGGGGGCACCGTAATCGTTGTGCCAATACGTGGCATGGATGGCTTCACCGGTGGCAGTAAAGAGGATCGTCCAACCCACGCCCGGCAAATCAAATCCCGATACTGCGTCCCCTCCGGCCATGTGCCGCGAGATCATCTTTCGCCACGTGTACCAGCTGCCAACCGGCGTGTGCCAGTGTCGTTCTTCGTCTTTGTAGTATGCATAGCCGGAAGCGATGCGGCAGTAATACACCTCCACGCCATTCTCGTAGGCCGAAAGATCCTGGCGCCACAGATTGACCCGGATGACCTTATCCTCTACTTCCGGCGATATGGGAGCAATCTCCTCGGCGGTTATGGGCCGGAATGAGGATCCGGGGGCGTACATGATGATGTTGTTCTCGTCATGCACGCGATACCAGATCTCCCCGTCGGATCCTTCTACGCGTTCATCGACATTCAGGATCATCGAGTAGTAGAGGCGATACACGGTCGGAGCATAGGGATCAGGCCTGGAGCGGCCGTCTACATAGGGAACTGTGACCTCGGTCCAGATTCCGTCCGCGGGGATGGTATCCTGGATTGGATTGAGTTGATTCTTCACCGGTTGAGCATAGGCCGACCAAACGAAACCCTGCGGTGTCTCAAACCACACGTGGTTGCGATCGTAATAGCCTTGCCCAACGATCTGGCAGTAGGATTCGACGACATGATCCTGGCGCAGATAGTTGAGGATTGAACTATCTGGATGCGGCCGCGAATGGACGCGCACGGTATCCTCGGATATCCGGCAGAGGTGTTCCGCATCAGGGAAAGGCTCCTGCCTCGCTCTCGAAGCAGAAGCCGGCAGCGCCGCGGCCGCCATGCTCACGCTTCCGAGCTTCAGGAAATCACGTCTGTTCAGCACTTGCACCTCACCGACGATATCGCTATTGCCCTCCGCTTCATGAACGGAAGGATAACGGTTGGAGTGGCATGTGGCAAGTGAGGAAGATTACCGACTTCGTATAATCCGAGAATCTCACCGGCCAAGGTTCAAGCCACGCAACCGCAAGCTGTTCGTGACCACAAAGATCGAGCTGAAAGCCATCGCGCCGGCGGCCAACATGGGATTGAGTCTTCCCAGCGCAGCCGCGGGGATGAGCAAGATGTTGTAAATGAATGCCCAGAATAGGTTTTGCTTGATGGTCCGCAGCGTTCGCTTCGATAGCTCGATTGCCCTGGGCACGCCGCGCAAATCTCCGCTGATGAGCGTGATCGGCGAAGCCGCAATCGCCACGTCCGTTCCAGTGCCAATGGCGATGCCGACATCCGCTTGCGCCAGCGCCGGCGCATCGTTTATGCCGTCCCCAACCATGGCGACAACCCTACCGCCCTCCTGAAGCTGTTTGATCTGTGCCGACTTATCGGCGGGGAGCACCTCTGCCAGAACAGCCGAACTCCCACTCGTGTCCTCAAGATGAATCCCGACTCTGTGGGCAATCGCCTCGGCGGTCTGCCGGTTGTCGCCCGTGATCATCACGATCTCCATACCATCCTGCTGCAGATTGCGGATGGCTTCGATGGATCCTTCCTTCACTGTATCCGCTATGCCTAACACGGCGGATGCTTTCCCATCCACACCCACCAACACCGCCGTCTTGGCTTGCGACTGAAGATCTTCCATGCGTTCGGCAGCGCCATCCAGCGTGAACTCACGCTCACTCAGCAGCTTGGTTGTTCCGATCACGACCTCACGACCGTCAACCTGGGCTACCAAGCCCTGCCCCGCCACCGCCTCGAAGCGATCGGGATCCAGCAGATCGATATCTCTGGCTCCCGCCGCAGCGACGATGGCCTCGCCCAGCGGATGCTCGGACGCCTTTTCGGCGCTGGCTGCCAAGCGAAGCAGCTGCTCCTCGCTGCCTCCCCAGTCGAGGAGATGAATGTCGGTGAGAGAAGGCTCGCCTCGAGTGATCGTGCCCGTCTTATCAAGCACGACCGTTGTTACCGAGCCGGCGCGTTCGAGCGCCTGGCTGGATTTGAAGAGGATCCCCCGCTCGGCGCCCTTGCCCGTGCCCACCATCACCGCCGTGGGTGTTGCCAATCCCATCGCACAGGGGCAGGCAATCACCAACACAGCCACCATGTTGATCAGTGCGCGCGTGAATGGCGCTACACCTGCCATTTCCTGAGGCGCCAGGAAATACCATCCCAGGAACGTCAACGCTGCAATCAGAATCACCGCCGGGACAAATACCGCCGAGACCCGGTCGGCGAGGCGCTGGATGGGAGCCTTGCTTCCCTGCGCTTCTTCGACAAGCCGCACGATCTGCGCCAGCGCGGTTTCCTTGCCCACCTTGGTGGCTTCGAACTTGATCATGCCCAGCTTGTTGAGCGTTGCTCCGATCACTTCGACGCCGGGCCCCTTGGCCACCGGCATCGATTCGCCGGTGAGCATCGACTCATCGACACTGGAACGGCCCTCGACGACCACGCCGTCGACAGGGATCTTCTCGCCGGGACGCACGACGACCAGATCGCCGATGCGCACTTCATCGACGGGTACATCAATTTCCTCGCCGTCGCGGACCACGCGCGCCGTCTTGGCTTGAAGGCTGATGAGCTTCTTGATTGCTTCGCTCGTGCGGCCTTTGGCGCGTGCTTCAAGCAGCTTTCCCAGGACGATCAGGGTGATGATCACCGCCGCGGTTTCGAAGTACAGGTGCCCATCGATCCAGCCGAAGAGCGCCGGGAGGGAATAGAAATAGGCGGCAGATGAGCCCAAGGCAATGAGCACATCCATATTTGCCGTGCCCGAGCGCAGCGATTTGTAGGCTCCCTGGTAATACTGCCATCCCACATAGAACTGCACCGGCGTTGCCAAGGCAAACATCGCCCAGTCATACCACGGCGATCCGGCGATGGCTTGTGGCACCAAACCAAAATCGCGCAGCATGGAAATCAGAAAGAGCGGAATGGTCAGCGAGAGCCCAATGGTGAGCAAGCGGCTTTGGCGATTGATCTCCTGCTCCCGAGCCTTCTGCTCGGCATCTTCCATCGATCCTTCAATCTGTGGGGAATCAAAGCCGGCACTGCGAACCGCGCGCCGGAGCTCTGCCTGAGTCGTTACTGTGGGGATGTAGCGCACACGCGCCCGCTCCGTGGCCAGGTTGACGTTCACTTCAACGACTCCCTCCACAGTGGACAGGGTCTTCTCCAGACGGCGCGCGTCGCTGTCATCTCTGAGACGCTGGATCAGCAGGTCGGCTTCTCCCAGAGCCACGTCATAGCCAACATTGCGAATGCGCTCTAGCATCGCCTCTTGATCCACGATCTGAGGATCGTATTCAATGCTGGCGCGCTCGGAGGCCAGATTGACCGTGGCGGTCTTCACGCCATCTAGCTTCTTCAGATTGCGTTCGACGGTCGCAACGCAGTTGGCGCACGTCATGCCGGTGATCGGCAGCGAAAGCTGCCGGGTAGTGTCTGTCACCCGATGTCTCCTTCAGACTTTCGACTCACGAGTTGCTCATCCAGCTGGTGGATAGTTGATTTCCGTCAACAGCGCGGAGAGGCTTTCTGTGGTGGCCGGAGGTTCGAACTCCACCTCAACCATTCTGGTTGCCGCTGATGGCTCAACCCGCGTGACACCTTCGACCTCGGAAAGCTCGCGGCGAATAGTTTCGACGCAGTGGCCGCAAGATATGTTGGGAACGCTGAACGTAACTGATGACATTTCGATACTCCTATTCCATCATGATATGAATCAGACCTTCGAGGCCATTTCGTATACTTCGGAGATCTCCTTGAGCACTCGCTCCCGATCATCGAGATCATCTCCCCGGATGGCCGTGATCACGCATGAATGCAGATGATCATTCAGGATCTTGGTGCTCACCTTGCTCAGGGCGGCTTGGACCGCCTGGACCTGGCGGATGACATCTATGCAATAGGCATCCTTTTCGATCATGCGCGATACGCCACGAACGTGCCCTTCGATGCTCTTTAGACGGCGCAAAGTGTCTTCTCTTTCCATCTCAGCCGCTCCTTCAGATACCCCCCCCAGGGGGGATGGGTATCTGAAGTGTAATTCGCTTGCTCCAACTTGTCAATATTGAAAAATACCCTGAAAAGGCCTATAGGACTTGAGATACATAAACCGGGAAAAAAGCGCTCTAAACAGGCAAAATGGGCCTTCTGGGGGCTACTGCGCATAAGACAACCGCCTCAGCAGACCCGAGGGGAGCGGGCATGCCGAAGCGGTTGCAGGCATATTTTAGGGCAAACCTACACCAATTCAAAATCCCATTTGGACGGGATTCTCGCGAACATCGATCGATCTGTTGTTGTTCGCTTCATAGGAGGATTGATCTCGGCAATAGACCGGGATCATTGGCTAGAACGGACCGAACGCTTGCAGGGGCACAGGTATGAAGACGATGAGGAACAGGATGATGCCCGCCACTGCAAGCGCCTTGCGCTTGCCGTCCAAGGGCGTGATCTCGTCCAGTGGCTGCGCATAGCGTCGGCCTAGCAGGAACATCAACCCCGCCCACAGCCACCAACCATTCCACACAAATCCCATAGCCACCATACCCGCTATGATGAAAGGCCAGATGACTCTCGTCCGCTTGCCCAGCAAGACATAGGATGCATGTCCGCCATCGAGCTGACCGACGGGAATCAGATTGAATGAGGTCACGAGCAGCCCGGCCCAACCGGCCCATGCCACAGGATGCAGCATCACATCGCGGCCTCCGAACGGAACCGGCAGGCCGGTAAACATGTACTTGATCCAGTACACAAGAGGAGATAACCCCCCGTAGTCCACCGGCGCGGGAAGGAGTTCTCCCTTGGCCACGAACTTGATCGCCAGATAGAGCAGCGAGTTGCCCTCGAGTGCGAAGCCAACCGGAGCATTCGGGCCGCTCGGAAGAATTCCAACGTCCGAGAGAGACAGCCCTATCAGCAGCACCGGGATGGCTACAACCAGACCTGCGATTGGTCCTGCCAGGCCAATGTCTAAAAGCACGCGGCGATTCCGTGGCGGTTCCTTGAGCTGTATGAAGGCTCCCATAGTGCCAAACACACTGCCGGGAAAGGGAATGAAGAATGGCAGCGACACAGCTGTCCCATTCAAACGCGCAGCTATGTAGTGTCCCGACTCATGCGCTACCAGAATGGCAAGCAGGCTAACGGCAAATGGTATGCCGTTCGGCAAACTCCGCAGGAGGGATCTCAGGAAGGTGGGGAGATCGACATCCGCATAACCATCGTAGGCATAAAGCGCGCCAGCGAGCACGACGCTGAGTACCGTGAGCGCAAAGACGCCCACATTGATCCATGGATTGGATGGCTTGGGCTCGATCACGCCGCGCACCGCCAGCACGAAGTGATCTGCGTCATCCTCGCGAAAGACCAGGGTCATTCCCTCCTCTGCGAAGATCGGCTCAAGCCGATCGAAGGCCTCCTGGGAATCCCCTATGAGCTTGCCGCGGAAGCGCGCCGCGAAGGGATCCTTGCGCCCTCCCTCCATAACCTCATAGACCTGCATCTCGCGCCGCACTTGAGGCATGAGACGCTCGATCAGTGTCTTTTCCTCCACGATGCTATCTGAAGCCATACAAACTCCATGCCCAATGAAGTGCGGGAGTGGATGGGAGTCGAACCCACCGCGGCCCGCTGAACGGCCCGCCACCGGTTTTGAAGACCGGGGAGCCCACCGGGACCCAACCACCCCCGTGTAGGTTAAAGCATACCGCACGCAGCAGGGTCCGGCAAGGTGAGGATGGTTACAAAGATCTCAAGGGCCATAAGACTAATTCAACGCATCTTTCCAGCATCCGTCAGAGGGATCCAGCAAAGCTGCTACAATCTGCATGTTGGCCAGACCGAAGCTGCCACTGCAAGAATCTCGATCGGGATCCCTGCCTAACGAAAGATGCTGAGTGCGGTGAAACATCAGACGAACGCCCCCTACCCCATCCTCGAATTCGATCCGGCGCGCGAGGCTTTCATCGAGCCATCGAAGGTGATCAAGCCCCGCGACGTTCCGGAGCACTGTGTTCTATGCTTTTTCAGCGATGTCATCGAAGTGATCGTCGCCGAGCACGACGCCAAGGTTATCGTCGAGAATCGTTGGGAGGATGGTCCACATCCGCTCTATGAGATCAAGCATGCCGGCAAGCGCCTTGCATTCATGCACCCGGGGATCGGCGGCCCATTGGCTGGGAGTCTGCTGGAAGAGGTCATCGGATTTGGCTGCCGCAAGTTCATTGCCTGCGGAGGTTGCGGGGCATTGGACCCGAGCATCGCCGTTGGCAACTTGATCGTAGTGACCGCCGCGGTGAGAGATGAGGGCGTTTCGTATCATTACCTTCCACCAGGGCGAGATGTCAGCGCGAACAAGCAGGCCATTTCTGCCTTGGAAACCGCGCTGCGCAACAACAATGCTCCGTATCGGCTGGGCAAGACCTGGACGACTGCGGCGCCCTACAGAGAAACACATGCTAGGATTGCCACACGCAGGAGCGAGGGCTGCATCGCAGTGGAGATGGAAGCCGCTGCGATGATGGCCGTCGCGCAGCATAGGCAAGTTATTCTGGGGCAAGTCCTTTATGGAGGCGACGATCTGAGCGGAGAAGCATGGGACGATCGGGAATGGCAGAAGCATGAGGAAATTAGAGAGAGGCTTTTCTGGCTGGCGGCGGAAGCATGCCTGGGACTCTGACATGAGCAAGCCCCTGCGATCCGAGTCGCCTCCCGATCAAGGACCAATTCCTGCCAAGTTGCCGGGGCGTCGTTTGCATCATGCCATAGCAGCGAAAGCCTTGCTCGCATTTGCCCTTGCCGCATGCCAACCGGCAATCACCGCGATGCCCACTCCTACAAATACGCAACCAGCTCCGAGTGCAACTCCCACCCCGGTTCCAACGCACACCTCGACGCCTGCATCTCCCACTGCAACATCGACACCTCAGTTCGAATTCGTTGCGTGGGGCCAGGGTCCTCTTGACGCTGCAGTTCATTTGATGGTGTATTCAGATTTCCAGTGACCCTTCTGCAAGGACCTTGCGCCCGTGTTGGCGCAGCTACTGGAGATGCATCCCGAGGATCTGCGCTTGAGCCTTCTTCACTACCCCTTGATGGGAATTCACGACAAGGCCTCGCTGGCCGGTCAGGCTGCCGAGGCCGCAGGAGTACAAGGGGCTTTTTGGCCGATGCACGACTTGCTCTTTGATCGCCAACCGGAATGGTCGAACCTCGAACCAGCGGCCTTCCCGGATTGGCTGATCACAGCGGCAGGAGACTTGGACCTGGACACCACACTATTCGAGGAAGATCTCAGAGGCGGTCGCTTTGCGCAACGCATGCAGGATGCGTACGACGAAGCTTATCGCATGGGCATTCCCGGAACGCCTTTCATCGTTATCAACGGCCAGCGCTTTATGATCGAACCCTCGCTGCTCAACCTTGAGCAACACGTACGCCTGGCTCTACTCGAAACCCAGCGCTTTGACGAGTATCCTCCTATCACCATCCAAGCGGCGACGGAATACCTGGCCCACATCCATCTCTCCATCGGAGAAGTTGTCATTCAACTCTTCCCTGAGTCTGCGCCAATCGCAGTGAACAGCTTCATATTCTTGGCACGTGAGGGCTGGTTCGATGGCAACGCCATCTATCGCGTGCAACCTGGCCGGTACGTGGAGAGTGGTGATCCCAGCGGGCTGGGATACGGAGATCCGGGATATCACTTCTACAACGAAATCGATCCAACGCTGAGCTTCGATGCCCCCGGCGTCGTCGCCATGAGCAGTATGGGGCCGAGCACAAACGGCAGCCGTTTTATCATCACACTGGGTCCGCTCCCGGAGCTCGATGGCAGCCGCACCATATTCGGTCAGGTTCTGCAAGGCCTCGAGCTAATGAACTCACTGCAAGCCCGCGATCCGGCTGAGGACCTGCTTCTCCCCCCGGAGGCCATCATCCAATACGTTGAGATCGAGGAACGATGAGCGAAACTATCCAGCGTAGGAGCCGAAGCGACAAGCTGTTCCTCGCCGCCATGCTGCTGGGATCCTTCATCTATCTGGCAATCACTATCGGGCTTGCGGTTTGGGCTTTCTACCTTCAATCCGACTCACGATCAAGCCAGGCTATGCTCAGCGCGTGGTCCGCGACTGCCTTCGGATTCATTTTCCTCCTCGGACTCCCCGGCGTCTACTGGGCCATCAGAGGACACTACCGTACGCGGGATCCCGTGAGCAGGCCGAAGCCTGCGTGGGCAATCGCCTTGATCTTCATCCCCGTGGGAATATGCTTGGGTTCAGCGCCCATGTTTCAACTGCCAATCCCATCCCTCCTTGGATCACTGGGCTATGCCCTGGCAATTGCCGCCGTGGTTCTGGCCATCGTTCTCATAGTCCGGTGGCTGGGGCCTCCGCTTTCTGCTCGCCGGGCTTGGGGGCATTTCTTGATTGGCTTGTGGGGCATGCCGATTGCAGCGCTTATCTTGGAGGGTCTGCTCTTCATTCCATCTCTACTGCTTCTTGGCTTGGGGCTCATGCTGTCACCCGACGGGCAAGCCCTCCTGGAAATGGGAACCACCTACATTGCCAACGATCCTCAGATCCTGTATGAGAGCATTCTTTCATTGACCATGAAGCCATGGGTGATCGGATTGACGTTCCTCAACTTCGCTTTTCTGGTTCCACTGCTCGAAGAGATGATCAAAGCGATGGCCACCCTGCCGCTGATTCGACGCAAGATAACGCCAGCTCAAGGCTTCTTGGGCGGAGCGCTGGCCGGCGCAGGCTTTGCATTATTCGAAGCCCTCTTCGTTGCCGAGCCTGGTCAAGCTTGGTTGGCGATTTTGATAGGACGCACGGGGACCACATTGATGCACATCTTAACCGCCGCTCTCACGAACTGGGCCCTCGTCCGCTCTGTGCGTGATCGAAAATGGGGAACGTTTGCCTTGGCTTTCGCGGGTGCGGTCGGACTGCATGGGATATGGAACGCCAGCTCCGTAGGCATTGGGCTGGCGGCGCTCATCATAGAAACCGAGCAGGTCGGAGCCTCTGCAGGTTTTGCGACCCTGGTCGCGTGCGCAGGCTTCCTTGTCCTGATTGCTTTGAGCGGTTTGGCCCTGGTGGCATTACCTTGGATAAGCCGCAGGCTTGGGCAGATGGAATCTGCGGCATCCTAGTCAGTTGGCGGGATCTCAATCTCGTCGAGCTTCCTGCCCCGACGAATATGCCGGTAGATGTAGTAAGCGAAACCAGCAACCAGCACGATGGCGATTGGGATATCAAAAGGCCGCATGATCGCTCGCAGCTCCTCCCAATGTGCTCCGAACACATACCCGCCATAGGCCAACCCGCCACACCAGATGAAGGATCCCACAAAGCTGTAGATGGTGAATGTGGATAACCTGGTGCGGGCAATACCAGCGGGGAATGAGATGAATGTGCGTACAATAGGCAGTAGACGCGAGAGGAAAGCTGCCCAGTCTCCCCACCGGGAGAACCAACGATCAGCGACTTCTAAATCATGGTGACTAATCAGCAAGTACTTGCCGTATCGGTCAAGCAGCGGACGACCACCCCAAACGCCCAGGGCGTACGACAGGAGCGATCCCAGGGTGCAACCCAACCCTCCCCAAAGTCCGCCTTCCCAGATCGCCTGCCAGGCCGTTCCTCCTCGGGCTTGGACGAGCAGCCATCCAGAAAGCGGCATCGTTACTTCGCTAGGAATCGGGATGTTGGCGCTCTCCAACGCCATGATGCCTACGACCCCTGCCCAATCCATGGCATTGAAGAGATTGGTCAGAAACGTAACGATCGCCTGCTCAAGCCAAATCGGCATGCGTACCTCCGGGCTCAAATGGTACCTGGCCGCCAGCAACTTCCAAGAGTCGGCCAGAGTTGGCGCATTATAGACTATCAAGCGGGGCTCATCAAAGCATTTCTTGACAAGGATAGGAGGCTATGCTACATTTCGCGTCCCATAGATTCAGCAGCCTCCAGTCCTGCCATATCGCCCCAATGGGAGTGTAACCATGACCATGACGCGCAATGACCTATTGGTTGCACGCCTTCGCGATCTGCAGGCATCCTCTCCTGATGTCGAGGCTTCGGCCATCATCAGCGTGGACGGGCTTACGATCGCCACGGCGTTGCCTTCGGATGTCGAAGAAGATCGCGTAGCTGCCATGTCGGCGGCGATGCTTTCGCTCGGCGAGCGTATCGCTACCGAACTCGGTCGGGGAGAGTTGGACCAGGTATTCATCAAAGGGTCCAATGGATATGTCGTTCTGATGTCCGTAGGACTCGAAGCTGTTCTCACCGTGCTGGCCCGTCAACAGACAAAGCTAGGCCTATTATTCTTGGACATGCGCAGAGCAGCCGAAAAACTTGGCACTTTGTTGTGATTTTCTGCAGGGAGTCCTAGAGTGTTATCGATCCCCAAAAGTGGATACCACCTGCCTAATCGCTTTGCGTTGATTTTCCTGCGAGCAATGGAAGATGTCTTGGGCGTGAATGGCGTTAAGGCCACCCTACACCTCGCCAACCTCAGCGATTGGATCGACAACTATCCTGATGACAACTTCCATCGCGGCGTGGATTTCGCTTCCTTTTCAAGCCTCAACGCAGCGCTTGATGAAGTATACGGTTTGCGCGGCGGTCGTGGCATAGCTCGCCGCTCATCATGGCACATGTTCGATCGCGCGGTACGCCATGTGGGCGGCGTTACATCCGTAATCGATGTGGCCATCAAGTTTCTTCCAAGGCGTATAGCCGTACCCCGAGGGCTGAAAGCCATATCAATCGCCATGGGCAGGATCAGCGACCAGCGGGTGAGCATGGAAGGTCAACGCGAGACGTATAACTTCACGTTTCATCGCTGCGCCGCGTGCTGGGGACGTCAATCCGATCAGCCAGTCTGCCATTCCCAGGTTGGATTGCTTGAGCAGGCCCTTCGCTGGCTATCAGGAGGACACAGCTACCAAGTCCAAGAGCTGACATGCATCGCAATGGGGGATGAAGCTTGCGAGTTCCAAATCATTAAGGAGCCCATCGAATAGCTTCTTTGGCTGGGCATGCTCCCAAAAATCCACTCCACACAAGCTAAGATTGGTTCACGCTTCACATGCCCGCCACACTTCCTATGTTCCTAGACCAGTTCGGAAATACGCAAAGACAACCCGCCCTCATGACCGCGCCTGCGGTCCTTGCGCTCGAAGGAGTTCGCTGATTATCCCTTCAGCTCACCGCCCGACGTCCTTAGAATACGATCGCATCCCATAATTGGTTTGATCATGCGAAGACTCACCGTGGTAGTGCCAACATACAATGAAGCCGAGAATCTCCCCCCATTGGCTGAGGAGCTTTGGGCACTTCCGATCCCCGAGCTCGAGATGCTCATAGTCGATGATGCCTCGCCCGATGGAACAGGATCGATCGCCGATGAGTTGGCCGATCGGCATCCGAGCAGGATTTCAGTCATCCACCGCAAGGGGAAGCTCGGCCTTGGATCAGCGTATTTGGTCGGCTTCGCAGCTGCGCTTGAGCGCGGGGCGGACGCCATCGCCCAGATGGATGCTGATTTCTCGCATGCCCCTTCATACCTCCCCGCGTTCCTGGAGAGGCTGGATGACGCGGACGCTGTCTTCGGATCACGCTATGTTCCGGGGGGGCGGATAGACGATGCATGGGCCTCCTGGCGCCTTGCACTATCCTCGTTTGGCTCCTTTTATTCACGCGCCATCACAGGCTTGCGCGTGATGGACCCAACCGGCGGATTCCGTCTGTGGCGTCGAGAGACCTTGCTTGGTATGCCTCGAGACCGTGTTTGCTCCAATGGGTATGTGTTTCAAGTGGAGATGGCTTACGTGGCCGAGCGCCTGGGTTATAAGATCATTGAGATGCCGATCTTCTTTGCCGAACGGCGTCTCGGGAAGTCCAAGATGTCATTCAAGATACAGCTGGAAGCCAGTCTACGAATCTGGCAGGTCCTCTTCACGCACCAGAAACTAGATCCCTCTCAGCGCCGCAACTCCGCTTGATCGCTTCGGCGCTTCACACCTCCCTTCCAGCAAACGCTTCCACCAATCGGGCCCAATCATCGAGACTAAGCTCCTGCGCCCTTGCTCGGGGTGGGATTTCCGCTTTCTCGAGCAAGGTGGCCACTTGCTGCGCTGCGATACCCAGCCCAGAAGAAAGCGCGTTGCGAAGCTGCTTGCGTTTCTGTTGGAAGCCAAACCGTGCGAGCCGGAAGAAAATCGGGATCGACTCAAATGATATTAATGCCTCGGCATGGAGATCAACCCGCAAGACCGCCGAATCGACCTTGGGCTGCGGAAAGAAGGATCCTGCCGGGATCCGCGCCATGATGCGCGCCGCTCCGTAGAGTTGAACGCTCAAAGCCATCAAACTCATCTGGCCGGGGGTCGCCACTATGCGCTCGGCGACCTCACGTTGAACGGTAAGCACGAGGCGCTCGGGGCTCTGTGGCGCTTCCAAGAGACGACGGATCAGCATGGATGTGATGTTGTACGGAATATTCGCCACAACGCAGTATGGGCCATCTCCTACCAGCGCTTCCAAGTCTTGCTCAAGAATGTTGCCTTGGATAACCAAAACTCCCGGAAGATCTCCCACTACCTCGTTCAAAGCCGGCATCAAACGAGCATCGATCTCGACCGCGATAACCCGTTTCGCGGCTTGCGCCAGAGACATCGTCAAAGCTCCGACCCCCGCGCCGATCTCGAGCACGGTCTCGTCGCCGCTTAGATCAGCCGCTTCAACGACCTTGGATAACGCTCCCGGCGCCAGCATGAAATGCTGCCCCAGGCGCTTCGAGGGACGGATGCCGTATCTGCGCAGCAAAGCTTGCCAATTCGGGAATTCGATCTGATTCGCACTCATCTTGGGAAGAGCCTTGTCAGGCCAATCGCAAACGGTCGGGTCACTTCGATGATGGAGTATTCATGACGGGCATCGAGGCCGATCTAGTTTAGGGGTATGACGTAGATCTTGAAGGGCAGTCGAGCAGCAAGCTACCTAGCGCCAAGTGCCCTCCACGAACCTCGCGATATCCTCGCGGAGCATATCAAAGTCGGCTGAGAGGTACAACGCGCCTTCCATTGTATAGGCAGGCTCGAATGTCTCCTCAGGCCATCCCACGAAACTGATGGATTCCTCCGGGATCATCTGACCAAGACAGAAGAGCTGGAAGATCTGTTCAAGGCTCAGATCTGTCAGTATCAAGTTGTAGTAGTAATCGATCACATCGGGAATACTGCCAATGAAATCTGGGTCGAGCACCCTCTCGCGCATGGCAAGCAGGATGTCGCTCTGCCGCATCTGCCTGCCGAAGATGTTGTCCACCTTGCGCAACCCCGCGTAAGCGAGTGCCGCTTCGCCTAGAAAATAGTTCGGTCCTCCCGGGAAGTAGAAGTTCTCTGGAACCGGGGGATCACTCGGTAGATTTCTTCCATCCATGGTGTAGGGAACACTCACGTAGATGCCACCAAGCTCATTAACCAGGTAGCGGAAGTTGGGCATGTTCATTACGACGTAGTGATCCACCGTCAAATCAAAATTGTGCTGTAGTGTCAGCGCCAGAAGCCCGGCACCCCTTGCGGGATGATCGTAGTATCCCATGCCTTCGGTGCCGTAAAAGTACGCCTGGTTGAGCAGGGCGGCGGTGATGCCATGAGATGCAATGCCCGGAATCTCGACGTGCAGGGCACGAGGGATTGCCAGCACCGAAACCTCAAGATTCACGAAGTCGACACGAATGATGCGGATCACGTCGGCTAGTCCATAGAGGTAGCTGCTACTGCGGCTATCCGTCCCGATGCCCAAGATGAACATGAGCGGAGGGCCTCCGCAGGCAGGGACCGGAGTTGCCGTGCTGGTGCTGGTTGGCGTTGGTGTAGACGTGTTGGTAGCGGTGGGTTCTGGTGTTGGTGAGGGCGTGATCAGAGCTTGCTGGGTTTGCGCTTGCACAGTCGATTCCCAGCCAACAGGAGTTGGTGGTTCTCCCCCGCAGCTGGAAAGCAATCCAAGACCCATTGCAATTAGCATCGCTCCGCTTGTCAGTCTCACCGCTCTTCGCTTATGCATCTTCATTGTCAGCATGTCCAATCACACCAAATCTGTTCGAACTCTCGGCCGCCCCAGCAACGCCTGGTTGCATTTGCTGGCAGCATTCCAAGAAGGATCCCTCGCGGCCAGGCGGCAGTATATCACAATCATGCCTCTGAACATGCGGCCCAAGCAAGCAGCGAAAAGAGCAAGGAGCTTTCCCCAAAGGACTATCTTTCTTCTGTATCTCAGATGATCAGGTTTATCCCTTGGAGCTGAAATTGCCTGCGGTGCTTCGCCGTCAAGCAACTGAGCCGGCCGGCGATGGCCATTCTCTTGATGCCCTATGCGCCGTTGTTTCCGTTTGCTTCGAACTCGATGAGGTTCACTCATGAAAGAACGAGATGGCGGTTTTTCCAAATATGTCATCCTGAACCTCAACGGGCCCCCAGTGAGAACTACTGGGACGAACGGCGAAGGATCTCGTCTCGTTAATTGCATCACACCTTGATGCTTGGCGTGTAGCGGCGTTTCATGAAACGCCGCTACGGTTCACGGTAACACCCGTCCCACATATTCCATCGAGATTCTTCGCGGAGTTTATTCCGAGCGTAGATGAGGGGCTCAGAATGACAGACTTACTATGTATGTCATCCTGAGCGAGCCCTTCGGCTGCGCTTCCCTCGTTCCTCGGGACAGGCAGGGCAGGCTCCGCGAGCCGAGGGATCCCCATGATGATGCAGTGAATGTGAAGTTGCCTGCAACTCGTAGGTCCGGTTCGTTCCTACAATTCAAGGTGCAACGCACTTTGAAAGTGCGTTGCACCTATGTATCCGAATGCCATGCTCAGGTGCGGAGCCCCCCCTGCAAGAATCTCCGGGCTAACGGCCCTCACGCTTGCCCATGTACCGTAGAGACGCACAGCTGCCTGGCCCGAGCACTTTTCGGGGTGCGTCTCTACAACGGACCATTGGAATGAAAGGGAGCTACAAAGGCAGGCGGCCGTGCACCCGTTGTTCTTGTATGTCATCCTGAGCGAGCGCAGCGAGAGAAGGATCTCGATTCCCACATGCAAGGTGCGTCCATGCCCAGGATTGAGATTCTTCGCCGTTCGTCGTTCACCCCAGATGCTACTAATGGGGCCCCCGATGATCTTACGGGGGCCGCTGCGCGGCTCAGAATGACAAGCCTTGGGGCTATGTCAACCTAAGGGCAAAGCCCCCCGTGAAGATCGCAGGGGCTGACCCTTTGGGTCAGCCCCATGTGATTCATATCAAGGACTAGAGCAAGCTGAGTTACCCTGTTCCTTGGATCAATCCAGATGATCATGGCAGCGCTTGTGCTGCTTATCGCTCACTTCTAGATCCGTGCGCCCTACGGTCCCTCCACAAAATCCGCAATGATGGCGCTTATCACCTGCATGTCTGCAAAGAGCGCCGAATCGCCACGTTCGTTGCGGCCTTCGACGAACAAGTCCGCGGGCATCCCTTGGAAATGGATATCGTCCATGTCAAGCTTCAGGCCGAGGCAGGCAAGTTGTGATACCTGCTGCAGGCTGAGATCGGTCAGCACTCTCCCGTAGAAAGTACTGAGGAGATCAGGAATCTTGCTCACGATTGACGGATCCAGGATTTGCTCCCTGAGCTGGACCATGAGCTCATTCTGACGGTCATGCCGCCCGAAGATCCCGCCAATCGATCGGATGCGCGCATAGCGCACGGCTTCAATGCCCGAAAGCCAGTGATTGCCCGCTGCGAAGTAGCCGTCAGTTTCGGTCTCCAGCAAGTAAGGGCGTTGGCGATCGTCGACCGTAACCGGGATGTAGATCGGCACACCACCGATATCATCGATGGCCCTCGCGACTGTCGCCATGTTGGTAACCACGTAGTGGTCTACCGTCAAATTGAAATTGGTCTGCAGGGTGAGCGCCAACAATCCCGCGCCGAAGCCGGGACCGTCGTAGTAACCCATGCCTTCGGTTCCCCAGAAGTAAGCCTGATTCAGGACACCGTTAGTGATGTTATGGTCCTCTATACCGGGAACATCAACTTGGATCGCGCGCGGGATGTCCAGCGTATAAAGCTGGACGTTGACGAAGTCGGCCTTGATGATGCGGATCACATCCGCCAAGCCGTAGAGGTAGCTGTTGGGTCGGTAGTCGATCCCCACCGCTAGGATCAGCATCGACGGCGGACCGCTGCACACCGGCCGGGGCGTGGCCGTTGGCGGGACTTGCGTTTCTGTGGGTTCTGGTGGATCCGTGCTTGTCGGCAATGGTGAGGTTGCGCTGGGCACCTCTGTGTCAGTTGGAGTAAGTGTCGGCAGATCTAAAGATGGTCCTAAAGGCCTTCGCCAGATCACAGCCAGGACCACGACGCCAACAACAACCACGCCGAGCAGAGACAACCCTATCCACTTCAGCACATTCTTGGCCCTGCTCAATAATTCCTTCATTGGGTTGAGTTCACTCCTTTTCCGCCCGACCATTCCATGAGACGACATTTCGCAGATGGGCCTCAGAACGATCGGGTTGCAAATAGACAAGCAATTATAGCAAATACGCTGGCCTTGCGAGGATTTGAATTATGCGGATTTGATAGAGGGCATAGTTTCTCCTCAGCGCTTTCCCCTCGTGGCCATTCGCGCCGAAATCCCGCACATATGCATCAGAGACAAATAGTTTGATTCCGGCGCACAAACTCAGGCTCTCGAAACCTATCAAAACGGACCATAGGATTTCTATGCACTGTATGTCGTCTAGGATTCCAAGATCCACATGATCGTGTCAGGGACAGGGGTGAGAAAGTAAACCGTGAGATAGCTCGCCCACGACACGAAATCTTCATCCGTGTAAGCCAAATCGATCCAATGACGACCAGGTATCCCCCAGCCCGTATCGCCGACAGTTCCGACTCCGTAACCCGGGACATACACCTGATCGAACGCCATGTACTCATACCACGAGGGCAGGAGCGCCACCGTGCCGTGAGCTACTGGCAGGCCGCTGCGTGTGATATAGATGCAAACATCCGGACCCGCGCCATGGCCACATGGCGAGTACGAGGTAGCGAACATCTCGACCGCGCGCCAGTATTCGATCGGGCCGTCGGGAGTATCCAGTGTGCGAATGATAATCCTTGTTCCATAGCCGACAATGCGCGGTTCAGCTTCTCGCACCACCCACTCATTCTCGACAATCCGCCCCGTTTCGATCCCGTTTTCCAATCGAACACGCACTCGACTCGCCATAAGCCCATAGGATCCACTGCTCAATAGCTCGATGTCATCGATCTCGATATCTGCGGACGCTTGGTAGTAGCTGCCGAAGGGGATCGGTTGTTGCTCCATCTGGACATGTTCAAGAACACGCACAACCTGGATGTCACCGCTCGTAGGAAGAGCTTCCCTGATGCCTGGAATAGCGTAATCCTGGCCAACCAACGCCACCCTGGCAGAATCGAGTGCTTCCCCCACAGTCGCCGCCACGACGCGCGCTTCAATCCATCCACCATCGAGTTCGATTCGAATTGGGCGAGAACGCCGGAGTGAAATCCCCAGATGACTGGAAAGGGGCGTTTCGGCAGGAGGCCACAGCTCATCACCCTCGAGCAACTCAATGCCGTTCTCCCAAAGCGCTTCGCCGAGCGTAGGCGCCGCGGAGCGGATGACCAGATCCTCTCCATCGATATCCAATGAAAGCGGCATCGCTCGCCGCACACGAAGCTGGGACGGCCGCGCCTGCGATGGTTGAAAACCATCAACATAGCGCGCACCGTCAACCCACAGCCAATCCCCCTCTTCGAGGGACATTCCAGCATCGGCGAGTATTGCAGCAGGGTCATCCTGTGCGGAGTACACCCAATCCGCCTGGCCATCTACTTCAACAAACACCAGGCGTGCGCGACGCAGTTCGATCGTTCCAACCTGCTCTAAAGCGCTCTCCAAGTCCGGAACCACAACGTCATCAGGCCCGACATCAAAGCCTGCATCCCGCAAGGCCCCAGCCACTGTGCGAGAGCTGGTTCGCAAATCGAGGGATTCTCCGTCGACGATCAGGACAATGTCATTCTTACGTGCGGAGGACAGCAGCGCGCTGCCAATCAGGACCGCAAGCAGAGCGCCTCCGATGAGGAACACTCTCGAGTTCGAGCGTATGAACGCCGGGATCTTCATGGCGGGCCCAGTATACCAAAGCCAGAGATGCAGTGCGATGGTATGCAAACGACCCCGCTGGCGCGGGGTCAACTGGCGGAGAGGGTGGGATTCGAACCCACGGAGCCTTGCGGCTCACGCGCTCTCCAGGCGCGCGCGTTCGGCCAGACTACGCAACCTCTCCGTGGAATTGCCGGCAGTATGCTTCTGTGCCGGCCGCGGAAATTATATCATGGTCGTTCCGCATCATGCCTGCTCGCCTTCCGGCAGAGTTGCTCCGGGGAAGATCTCCCCGAACGCCTCAGGAGCGAAGCGCGCAACCATCTCCGTGGATAGCCCATTGGCCTTGCAGATCTCGGCGTATAGATCAGCGCTTGAGCGCTTACGACGCTCCTGCGTCTTCACGTCCAGCTCCCACAGGCCAAATCGCTGCGTCCACCCGCGCTCCCACTCGAAGTTATCCACCAGACTCCACCAGAAGTAGCCGCGTACGCGCCAATTGAAGTTGACGGCCCGCCACACCTGTCGGATGTGGGAAGCCAGATAGCGCGGGCGCACGCTGTCTTCATCATCTTCGACACCGTTCTCTGTAATGTAAATAGGGAGTCCATATGCGCGCGCCCAATTGAGCGCCACCCACATGCCCTCAGGCACATTGGCGATGAATCCAGTGGGGCTGAGATCGGCATCCGGCGGGAAGAAGCCCCTCCCGAATAGCTCCCCCGGGTTGCGCAGATCGAACGCCACATGCTCCTGTGTGTAGTAATTCAGCCCAAAGAAATCCTGCGTACCCGCGGCCTGAGGGACAGATTCGCGCTTTCCCAAGAAATGCAAGCGGCCGATGCTGGCAGCCCGCGGAACCAGATCATTGAAAGCACGCGATCGATATCCTGCGATCCAGCGATCGAGTGGACTCTTGGGATTGGCAGGCCGCATGCCTCGATAGTGGTGCGCAAAGCCTACCTCAGCTTCTGGTTGGATCTCATGGATGGCATGGTAGGCTGCTGCGTGAGCGAGGACCATGTTGCGCATCACCCGGTAAGTCTTCCTCATGCTGCCCTCACCCGGAGGGAACAGGCCGGCAAGATAGCCTTCATATGCATACACATTGGGTTCGTTGATGGTCACCCAAAGCTTGACCAGATCCGAGAGATCTCCCACTACTCGACGCACGTAGCGCTCAAACCAATCCACGATTTCTTCAGCCAGCCAACCACCCTGCTCCGCCATCCACATGGGATTGGTGAAATGATGCAGCGTAACCATCGGAGTAAGTCCGCGCTTGATCGCGCCCTTGATGATCTCCCGATAGCCGTCCAGCGCATCTTCATCCCACTGGCCTGGACTGGGCTCGATGCGGCTCCACTCTATTGACAACCGATGGGCATTCTGTCCGCTCTCTGCCGCGCGGTCGAGATCCTCCTTCCACCTCCCATCCCACCAGCCGCATGCCTTGTCTGACCGGTGTCCTTTCGCGATACGTCCACCTTCGGATTCCCACAGCCACCAATCGTTGTTGGTGTTATCGCCCTCGACCTGATGGGATGAGGTGGCGGTACCCCAAAGAAAGTTCCGGGGAAAGCTGTAGATCGCTTCGATCATTCAACCCTCCGACGCTTCTGTATCATCATGCCTCAGAATTGCCTGCGCCGAAATCCTTCGAGTGCCGGTTCTTCGAAAGCCCAGGTTCAGCGCATCGGATTTGGCCTCGAGATCCTCATCCCATGCACGGAACAGCGCGATCTTGCGTTCACCGAGCAGATGCTCCGCGATCACCCCCAACACCGCGCTGCGATGGCCGCGCGCTGCCGCGGCGGGCTGGGCTTCGACGTACACCTCGGCGAATTGATCCCCCCGCCAATTTAGCCCCGCTGCCGCCTGAAGCATTTCGCCAGTATGGATCTCGAAGCGCGGCCATCCATCCGGCGTGCGGGATTCGAGCACCAGCACGTTGATCTGCGGTACGAACATGGCAGGATCAAGGCGCAAGATTTCTGCTTCCCTCACATCCGATAGATCCACGACCTCTTCTGCCGCCGCCCGCTGCCCAATAGGAAGTGTGATGAGCACCGGCTGACCAGGTTTGAGCGCAGTCTTCAGAAGCGCCTTGAGAACATCTCCATGGCCCGCGAATGGAATGGCGAGCGGTCGAAATAGATCCATTCCGGTCTGGGCAAGAACCAAAAAAGCATTGGGTTGTTCATCGCGCGGGAAATTTGCAAGCAGAGTCACTCGATCAGTCGGGTGATCGAGTGCGTAATAGGCGGCCATTGCATCCGCAGCCGAGCGTGGAGCAAGCAATCCAGCCAGTTGCCCGCGTTCGGATGCCGGGAGGACGCGTACTTCTCTCATTTCCTCGTGATTGTAACCCTGTCAAACGTCCTGGCAAAGTCAGCTTGCAACACATCGCGTTACTGAGTTATATTTGGACTATTCGGGTAGCCTGGTAACACCATGGCGAATATCACTAGGGCTTGCGTTTGCGTGCTTCTGCTCGGCGCGGGATTGCTCGTTGGTTGCACATCCAATCGTCCCGACGTCGGCTTGAACGCGTTTGGTGATATCCCCATCGATGATCTATTTGAGGAATTCTGGTCTGATCACGGGGGCTTGGCCACATTCGGCCCTCCCATCGAACCCGCGCGTGGCGAAGCCAGCCTGCTGCGGCAGGTGTTCCTGAATGCAGAACTGGTCGTTGATCGCAACGATAGCTCCGGCACCTCGGTCGAGTTAGCGCCCCTTGGCTGGCGCTTGGGCCTGGCAGAACCGCCTGTGAGTCCGCAATCCGCCGAAGGATCAAGGTACTTTTCCGCCACGGGTCACATGCTGTACGCCGGATTCACGCAGGCCTACGAAGAGCTAGGCGGTGAGGCGGTTGCCGGCGCACCGATTTCTGAGGTCAAGTTCCGTGACGGCAAGATCCTTCAGTACTTTGAAAACCTGGGCTTGTATCGCGAGGAAAATGATGCGCCCTCAGAAGTGCACCTGCTCGCGCTGGGATTGGCCGCTCGGCCTGAGCGGAGCGCATCCTTGGTTGGCGATGTCCTTCTGGTCCTGCCTCCCGAGATCATGCTAAGGCCTTTTGGTCGTTTCATGGATCGCTTTGGCGGTGAGAGCCTGTTCGGCCGTCCGCTTACCGAGCCTTTCTTCACCCAGGATGGAGCCGTCGAGCAGATCTATCAGCGCGCAGCTTTTTATTCCACTGTGAGGGATCCTTCTGTCGTCCTCTTGCGTCCGCTGGGTGAATCCCTGGGGCCGGCCGATGCGCCTGCTCCTCAAGTAGATGATCCCAACAGCCTGTATTTCTCCGAAACCGGGCACAACGTCCAGTGGGCATTTGCCGAATTCTACCGATCCAATCGCGGTGAGGAAATCCTGGGCCTTCCCCTTGAGGAATCCCACATCGAGGGCGGTCTGCTCGTCCAGCGTTTCCAGAACACGGTATTGACCTACCACTATGACCTGCCCGAACACTTGGCCATCCAGTTTGCGTCCTTGGGAATTGCCTACCTGGAGAGCATGGACGTCGGGGTGGTTCCTCCGACGCCAGTCGATCCAGGCTCCACGCCAACGGCAGCGCCCGATACGGCTCCCACCGTCGTGAATGTAACCACTTGGCCTGAGCGACCGCTGGCTCCCATCGGCAATCCGCAATGGATTTGGATCGAGGTGCTATTGCCAGACGGCACGCCGTGGAGCGACGTT
>DAOVIK010000065.1 GCA_030673735.1 Anaerolineae bacterium | reverse complement strand
AGGCTATCGCCGACTAGCGAGGTCATGGCGAAGGTAACGTTGTAACCCGTTGAAGGGACGTAATACGACCATCGGATCCTTGTGCCATCCCAATCCGAATCCGTAACCGGGAAGAACTCTCCGTCGTCGTCGATAACAGACACAGCCTCGAATTGGCCCCGCCTCCAAATGATCGTGCTGTGTGATCCCGTCACCGGATTTAGCCAGACGCCTTCCAGATCGATCGGCGGGCCGGGAGGCTCTACGGTGACGATGCGTGTGACTTCAATTTCTCGGATTTGGATTTCGGGCGTGGCTCCAAGTAAATCCGAAAAACTGCAGGAGAGCGTTGTTAAGACGACGAGCGCAGCTACAGTTCCTATGATCCACTTGCGATTTAACCGCATTTGTGCCTCCAGATGTTTGTCGAACCTACATGCTCCGATCTCATCCAGCTCGAATTGGAAATACATCCCCCAGCGGTAGGCGGATTCTCCCATGTTTTCCACGTTGGTACAAGTCGAGGTTCATCCACCTGCGCCAATGAAGAAACCTGACAGGTCCTTCGAACCTGTCAGGTCACTAGGTCTTCAAGAACTTGCGATTACTGGCGTTGCAGCGTCCTCGTTCCGGAACCACCGTGGTCGTTGTACCAATCACAGTTCAGGTTATCCCCGACCAACGATGTCATCGTGAAGACTACGTTGTAGTCCAGTAGATGGCACATAGTATCCCCACTGGATGATGTCGCTCCAATTTGAGGCGGTGACCGGAAAGAACTCTCCGTCGTCGTCGATCACTGAGGCAACGATGAAGCGGTCCGTCTTCCACACAATCGTGGTATGCGATCCCGTCACCGGATTAAGCCAGACGCCCTCAAGATCGAAGGGAGGCGATAGCGGGACGGCGGTGACGACTCTTGTGACCGGCACTTCCACCTGGCGGGTAACTTCGACGATCACCGGAGCAACCGTGATGACCGTGTCTGAGCCCGGAACGATCACCGTCTCGCGCACTATACGCGTGACTTCTACTGTTTGGCCCGACGTCCCCGTCAGGTCGAATCCGAAGAGGGAGCAAGCGAGCGTGGAAAGCATCATCAGTGCGAAGGTTGCTCCCTTGATCCATTTCGAGTTCTGCTTTGTCTGCATGGGTACCTCCCTTTGCGGCGTAGCGGTGAACTCCAGATCGACCTCCAAGGCGCGTCATCTGCAATCATAAGTGTTCGCACGCAACGCCCTCTTGACGCCGACCTTCCAGAATACAGAAGGGAGTCCCCTTGATGGTGTATCGGTTGTTGAAAAACTACGGAGCGAACCCAAGTAGTACCCGGCCGCGATAAATTGAGCGCGGGCGCGAGCGGCAACCGCGATCGCTATATATTGCTCACGGCTTAGGCGGGCCTTTGCTGATGTACTCGCGCATGGCCTCAATCGGCCAAGCCCCCTCGCCTTCCCAGCCAAAGCGCCAGGGATGGATGTTCTCGAGCCATCATGTCGCGCCGGCTTCGGCATAAGCAGCAACGATCTCGAGATCTTGCGCTCGATCCTCGCCGGAGGTGGTTCCTCGATGCAGGACCTCGAAGGGTGCGTTCGAAGTCCGGTGTTCGCCAATGTATGCCACCACGTCCTTGATCTGCTGCGGCGTCAAGGCCTGATACAGATCCGGCTGGTTGAGCGGGAAGACTCCGTCCCATCGCGCCGCACGCCGGAAGGGAGCCTTGGCGGGCCATAAACCCGCAACCCAGATGGGAATGCGCGGTTCTTGCAGCGACTTCGGGAGGAAGTGCGCCTCCTTGATGCGGTAATGCTCGCCCTCGAAGCTGAACGGTTCACCGCTCCAGAGACCCGCCAGCACCTCCAGCCCTTCGTCAAGCATGCTGGCGCGCACCTTGAGATCGCCTTCGTCGCCAAGGTTCTCGAACTCCTCGGGCAGGATTCCCAGTCCTGCGCCAAGCACCACCCTGCCTTGGGAGAGATGATCCAGCGACACCGCCTCGCGCGCCACCTTCCACGGCCGGCGGCGCGGCAAGGGCGTCACCAACGGGCCGAGACGGATTCCCTCGGTTTGCGCGGCAACCGCTGCCAAGGCAATCCAGGGGTCCACGACAGTGCCCGGCCAATCCAAGGCCACGTGATCCCAAAGGAAGAACCCGTCCCAGCCGGCTGATTCGGCGTCTTGCGCCAGCGATGCAAGCGTGCGTGGATCGGAGAAATCGCCGAAGGGCGGCATGTAGAGAGCGAAATTCATCGAAATCCCTCAGTTTGGTTTCGTGCTCCAGCCGGCGCCATACATCAGGCCAGTAGCTGTTCGAGTTTACACCGAGGTCTTGACGCGTGAAAGGTGAAAGGCGTTGAGACCTGTGTCCTCCGAAGTGTATGAATGCTGCATCAACACGGATGGATGATACTTGTGAAAGAATCCACTGTCGCCTAGACTAGGGTGTGATGCGTTACGTTCATTCTAGTGAACCAACCCGGTGGCGGAACCCCATGCCGCCAGCACAAATTCCCGGAGGTCGATGATGTCTGATCGCAAGAAGGTTTCGCTTCCTGCCCTGTTCAAGAAGGTCAGCGAAGGCAAACCCATTACCATGCTCACCTGCTACGACTACCCCACGGCCCACTTCCAGGAGCAGGCCGAGGTCGACATGATCCTGGTAGGCGACAGCTTGGGCATGACCATGCTTGGCTTCGACAGCACCCTGCCCGTCACCATGGACGACATGATCCGGCACGCCCAAGCCGTGCGCCGCGGATCGCCCAACGCCTGGCTGATCGGGGACATGCCGTATATGAGCTACCAACCCAGCGTTGAGACCGCGATTCGCAGCGCCGGACGGTTCATGGCCGAGGCCAGTTGCGACGCCATCAAGCTCGAAGGCGGAGCGGAGATGGCCGATCGCATGGCCGGCATCGTCGCTGCAGGCATCCCTGCGATGGGGCATCTCGGGCTCACGCCCCAGAGCGCCGGAGCGCTGGGTGGATTCAAGCTCCAAGGAAAGGGAGCGCTGCAGGCCAAGAAGATCCTCGACGATGCCAAGGCACTGGAAGAGGCAGGCGCCTTTGCCATCCTGCTGGAGCTGGTCCCAGATCGCCTGTGCAAGCTCATCACCGAGCGCGCCGAGAACTGCTTCATCATCGCGCTGGGCTCGGGCCTGGATGCTCACGGCCAGCTGCTGATCTACCACGACATGTTTGGCCTTTATCCCAAGTTCAAGCCGCGCATGGCCAAGGTCTACGCCGATGCAGGCAATGTCATTCAAGAAGGACTCAATCAATACGTTGAAGAAGTCACCAAGCGCAGCTTCCCCAAAGAGGAGAACTGGTTCGGCATGCCTGATGAGGAATACGAGGAATTGATGCGCTTGATCAGCGAGTGAAGAATTATCGCCCTGCCAAGCGCGGGCGATCTGGAGGAATCCATGAAAGACAAGCTACGCCAACGGCTCAAGGTGCCCCTCGAGCAACTCGAGGCCATCAACGCCGTGCTGCTCGACCCAGATATGATGGCCGTCAACGACCTGCTCGACGTGGTTCTGAAATACGGCTCGCCCGAGGAAATCAACAGCAAGGCCTCCGAGGCCGGATCGCTTCCCGCCCTGCGGAAGCGCACCGAGGAGGTCAAGCCGGAGTTCATAGCCGATTTGGATTGGCTCGCCGAGCAGCGCGACAAGAGCGCCTTCATCAGCGAGGCCGACTACCGACAGAGAGTGCTCGGCGACAAGGCCAAGGACATCAAGTTCGCCGATGATTTCGCGGTTACGCTGGAACTCAGCGCCTGCCAGTACTTCCCCTGGGTGGTCGAAGGCGCCAAGCGCGCCATCGAGCGCGACGATCTCATGCCCGGCCGCTTCATACGCGTACGCAAGATGAAGGAGCAGGAAGCCGATGGCGATCTTCCCGCCTTCGCCGCCGCCATGCAGATCATCGGCGCCAGCTTCGTCGAGACGCTCGACACGCGCGGCACCGACGGCTCCAACGTGCACCTCGGAGGCCCTGAGACCATCACGGGGTATTTCGGAGGCGTCGGCCAGCCCAATGCGCATGCTCTGAAGTGGCTTGATGAATTCCTGTACTACTACACCAACTACGGGATCCGCCAGGTCTTGAACGTGAATCCGGGCACGATCCTGGTCGGAACCCTGCTGCACCGCCTGGGCGTCGACATCGAGTACAAGATCAGCGTGTTCACGGGTCACGACAATCCCTACGCCGCCTTCTGGACTCTGCTCGCCACCAAACTATTCTCCCGAGAGGATGGCAGCTCGCCGTTGGTGGGATTCAACTGGAGCAACTCCGTGAACAACGAGACCATGGAGATCACGGCACAGTTTCGCAAGGCCCTCGACTTCGAAGAAATCGTGCGCTTCGAACACCACATCACCGAGACCTGGAAGAGCATCGTCATCCAGCCCTATAACCGGCGCGACGAGCTGCTCGAGATCGCCGACCACGTCGCCAACATCTCAGCCAAGCACGAGGGCGGAGATCCAGAGATCGATCAGAAGCGAGATCACCCCTCCGACATCCTGGATTACTTCCGGGATAAAGAGGAGGTGGTCGCCGCCGGCGATTGGGAACACATGACCTTGAACTTCCTGGATAAGTTCGACGCCACAAATCGCACTGCCTGGGCGCTCACCGAGCGCGGCCTGTCGTTCATCGCCGCGCAGAAGCTGCACCATACGTAGCAAGGAGTGAGGGGCGGATCATGGATCCGCCCTTCTAGCCATGTATCAAGGATTGACTTCCCGCGAGGTCTGGCATAGCACGATCATCTTCGGCGTGCTGGGCTTCGCGGCAGCGATTCCACTGATCTTGATCTTCAATCGTGAGCTGTTCCAGCGCGACTGGCGCGCAATAGGCGCTGCGAGCGCGATCTTCTGGGGCATGTTCGGCGTGACGATGATCTTCGTGTTCTGGAAGATCTACTACAGCCTCTTCTACCCCGCATGGGTGCGTTGGCTGGCGCCACTGAACATCCTGCTCTACGCAGGCTTTGGTCTGGGTATGTGGTGGCTGGCGACCAGATTTCCCGGCCCGCCGGCATTATGGTTCGTGCTGCTGGGCGGCGTGGAAGGCATCGCCGAGCATATCTTCGGGATCTACGTACTCAGGATTCTCGAAAAAGTGCCCTTCCTTCAGGGAGTCACGCCCTTCCCAGCGATCACCTTCTCGTTCTTTGAGTACATACTGTATTGGGCCATCGCAGGGTGGATTGCCTACGCCTTCGCACGCTGGTGGGGTTGACGACGCGCCAGGCATAGAGCCAATCCGGTCGTGTGATACACTTGGATTTGCAGACCCTCTCTCGGGTCTGGTGTGCTGTAGAATGCCGACCTATCGATTAGCACTTTGAGGAGTACGAAACATGATGTCATCCGCCAAGGCTTTGTTGAAGAAACTGAATATCGAGGAACTCAATGCGGGAGCATGCTCCGGGCCCGATGCCTGGATCAAGGATCCAAAGGGCAAGGAACTGGTCTCATACAACCCCTCCACCGGCGAACCGATCGCCAAGGTGCAGCAGGCCACGTCCAAGACGTACAAAAAGGTGGCCTCCGCTGCCCAGGAGGGGTTTCTGAAGTGGCGGGAGATACCGGCGCCCAAACGTGGCCAGCTTGTGCGCGATCTGGGCAACGCGCTGCGCGAGGCCAAGGAACCTCTGGGCGACCTGGTCAGCCTCGAGATGGGCAAGATACGCGTCGAGGGCCATGGCGAGGTGCAAGAAATGATTGACATCTGCGACTTTGCCGTCGGCCTTTCGCGACAGCTCTATGGGCTCACCATGCACTCCGAACGCCCCAAGCACCGCATGTATGAGCAGTGGCACCCGTTGGGTGTGGTGGGCGTGATCACGGCGTTCAATTTCCCTGTGGCCGTGTGGTCCTGGAATTCGGCCATTGCCCTGGCCTGCGGCGATTCGGTTCTATGGAAGCCCTCCAGCTACACGCCGCTAACGGCCATCGCCGTGCAGCATATCTCTAACCAAGTCATGGCCGATCACGGCCAGTCGGGGATCCTAAGCCTGGTCATCGGCCCCGGACGCGATGTGGGTGAGCTGCTGCTCAACGATCCGCGCCTGCCTCTGATCTCTTTCACCGGCTCGACCAAGATCGGACGCCATGTCTCGGAGACCGTTGCCGGGCGCTTCGGCCGCAGCATTCTCGAGTTGGGCGGCAACAACGCCATCGTCGTCACCGAGGACGCAGATCTGCCACTTGCCCTGCGCGCCATTCTGTTCGGCGCCGTGGGCACGGCGGGGCAGCGCTGCACGTCCACGCGCCGCATCATCATGCAAAAGGATATCGCCGGCGATCTCACGCAGCGTCTGGTGGAGGCTTACAAGCAGGTGAACATCGGGGATCCGCTTGAAGACGGCGTTCTCATGGGTCCGCTGGTCGACGGCTCGGTCGTCGAGGAGATGATGGAGGCGATCGAGCAGGCCAAGGCCGACGGCGGCGAGGTGCTCGTGGGCGGTAACATGCTCCCCGATCTGGGCCCCAATTTCGTTGAGCCCACGATCGTCAAGATGCCCGTTCAGTCTGAGATCGTCAAGCAGGAGACCTTCGCCCCCATCCTGTACCTGCTCGAGTATGAGAACATCGACGATGCGATTGCGCTGCACAATGATGTGCCCCAGGGCCTCTCCAGCGCCATCTTCACCGATAGCATGCGCAACGTGGAGGTTTTCCTCTCCTGCGCCGGTTCGGACTGCGGCATCGCCAACGTCAACATTGGAACATCCGGCGCCGAGATTGGCGGCGCATTCGGCGGCGAGAAGGAGACGGGAGGCGGCCGTGAGGCCGGCTCGGACGCCTGGAAGGCGTACATGCGCCGCCAGACCAACACCATCAATTGGTCGCCCGATCTGCCATTGGCGCAGGGCATCACGTTCGGCGATTAGCATATACACATTCACCATGCCGTGGCCCGATGTTGGACATCGGGCCACGATGCGTTTCGTGTTCGTCCACGTTATGCCGCAAGATGTTCCGTTGCTGCCCCATTCGCCTCTCGTATCCCCGGGCTAGCAGGCCCTGGTAGGGGCGCACCCTGAAAGGAACCCGGGCCAGGCGGCCGTGTGCCCTACTGCATCATGCGAATGAGAGACGCCCCAGCGGGGCGTCTCTACGGATTACGCTTCAGAGAGCTTTCTGAACGACGGGCATGGCCCATTTGGACACTCGTAGGGGCGGTTCGGCCCTACCAACCAAGGTGCAACGCACTTCCAAAGTGCGTTGCACCTATGTCCGCGCATTTTGGATTGGCTGGCTTCTCGGTTCCCCAGGTAGAGGAGAGATGCGAATGGAAACAGAACATAGGGCATCGAAAGAGCAGCGCGGGCAGGGACTTGTACCTCGGGACGGCGGTGCATCACGGGCATATCCAGCTCCAAGAGATTAACCTGGTCGATGACCAATCATTGTGGACGGCACTCCGCTGTATTCAACTGTTTTCCAATTTAATACTGGTACCTCTTACCTTCTAGAGAAACCGTCAGAAATCAGTATCATCTAATTGATGGAGAGCAGCCGCAAGGCCGATGGGGGGCTGGATCACGACTCGCTGACATCCCAAGAAACTGAGATCACCGCCGGAGAACCCAAAGTCGAGAGACAGCCCGAGAATCAAGAAGCGCTCGAGCATCTGCAGAAGGCTCGAAAGCGCTTGTATTCCGCGGCCATCGCTTACTGCGAGGGGCACATCAGCGCCGGGCAGCTCCGCGCTGTGCGCGAGCTGTTGCGCGCCCACGAGCAGCACCTTGCCGAGCTGGGCGAAGTGGTCCTGCCTGCATTCATCGACGATTTGATACTCGGCCCAGAGGAGATTGCTCCAGCGGCACCTTCCTCAGAGACCCCTGCCCCAGAGCCTCCTGCCCAAGAGATCCCTACCCCAGAGCCTCTTGCCCCTGAGATCCCTGCCCCAGAACCTCTT
>DAOVIK010000072.1 GCA_030673735.1 Anaerolineae bacterium | reverse complement strand
CTTCTCGCTGACAACTTGCAGAGAAAACGAGGCTCCCTCGTATCAGGAGCCTCGTTCACGTGGTGTTCGCCTGGTATCTGCTTTGACCTAGTAGTCCATCCCTGGTGGCGGACCGGGAGGCATTTTCTCCTCTTCCGGCTTATCGCTGATCAGCGCTTCGGTGGTCAAGATCATGGCGGCGATGGAAGCCGCATTCTCAAGCGCACCCTTGGTGACCTTCGCCGGATCGATGATGCCGCTCTTCACCATGTCCACGAATTCGGAGGCGATCACGTCGTAGCCGATGTTCTTGTTCTTCTTCGAAACCTGGGTTCGCCGCACCTCTTCTCTTATCACCGCGCCGTCTTTACCGGCGTTCTCGGCGATCTTCTGCATGGGCATCACGAGGGATTTGCGAACGACATTGACACCGACGTTGGCATCCTCCTCTCCGAGGTCCATGCCGTCCAATACCTTCATGGCGTTGATCAGAGCAACGCCACCACCAGGCACGATCCCTTCCTCAACCGCAGCACGCGTTGCCGAGAGAGCATCCTCAACACGGTGCTTCTTCTCCTTGAGCTCGGTCTCGGTGGCCGCTCCAACTCGGATGACCGCCACGCCGCCCGAGAGCTTGGCCAACCGCTCCTGCAGCTTCTCGCTATCGTAATCGCTGGTCGAGCGATCAATCTCGACCTTGATTTCCTCGATGCGACCCTTGATCTTCTTGGTCTCACCTTGTCCCTCGATGATCGTGGTGTCTTCTTTGGTGGCAACGATCTTTCCGCACTTGCCCAGATCGTTGATAGTCACGGACTCCAGCTTGCGGCCCAACTCCTCGGTGATCACCGTGCCACCGGTCAGGATGGCAATATCCTGCAGCATCGCCTTGCGACGATCCCCAAAGCCGGGGGCTTTCACGGCCACAACGGTCAGCATGCCGCGCAGCTTGTTGAGCACCAGCGTCGCTAGCGCCTCACCATCCACGTCCTCGGAAATCACCACCAGCTCACGCTTGCCCACCTGGACCAGTTTCTCCAGGATGGGAACGATGTCACTGGCGGCAGAGATCTTCTTGTCATGAATCAGCAAGTATGGTTCTTCAATCACCGCTTCCATGTTCTCGGGTTCAGTGACGAAATAGGGCGAAATGTAGCCCCTATCGAACTGCATGCCCTCGACGTACTCCGTCTCGAACTCCAAGCCCTTGGATTCCTCGACGGTGATCACGCCGTCCTTGCCGACTTTATCCATCACCTCTGCGATCAGGTCGCCGATTTCTTGGTCCTGCGCCGAGATGGCTGCGACGGAGGCGATCTCCTCCTTGGTGGTCACATCGATCGCCTGCTTGGCGATGTCCTCTGCGACCGCCTTGGAAGCGGCCTCGATGCCGCGCTTGAGCATCATTGGGTTGGAGCCGGCGGCCAGGTTCTTCAGGCCGTTGGTGACCATGGCGTGCGCCAGCACGGTTGAAGTGGTGGTACCGTCGCCGGCGATGTCGTTGGTCTTGGTTGCCGCTTCTTTGAGCAACTGGGCGCCCATGTTCTCGAATGGATCTTCCAGTTCGATCTCCTTGGCCACGGAGACGCCGTCGTGAGTAATGCTAGGGGAACCGAACTTGCGGTCGAGGGCGACGTTGCGGCCCTTCGGGCCCAGAGTGGTAGCCACGGCTTGAGCCAGTATATCCACTCCAGCCTTGAGCCGCATTCGAGCGTCCTCGGAGAATGCTAATATCTTGGCAGGCATAGTTATGTTACTCCTCTTGATTGTCTCTGTATGTTAAGAGCGAATGATTCGTAAAATGCGCGCTTATTCTTCGATCAGCGCGAGAATGTCACTTTCCCTCAGGATCAATACTTTCTCACCATTGAGCTTTATTTCAGTGCCGCCGTACTTCGCGAAAAGTACCTTGTCGCCCACTGAGACATCCATGGGCACTCTATTGCCGCTGTCATCGCGATCCCCCGGACCAACGGCCAGGACCTCACCCTTCTGGGGCTTTTCCTTCGCCGTTTCGGGGATCACGATCCCACTGGGAGTGACCTCCTCCTCTTCAAGCGGCTTCACCACCAAGCGATCGCCCAGCGGCTTTACTTTGAGTGACATGCGAACCCTCCTCGATTGAAATGATATGCGATTGGGTGACACACATTGCAAGTTAGCACTCAAGATACGAGAGTGCTAACTCGCGGCATTAGTGTACTCAATTCATTTCCGGGTGTCAAGGGGAACGGCCAAAGAACGCGCCCGATGGCTACCCTTGCCCAGGCGGTGGGACGGCTCCATCACCAATCGATATTCCGGAACATCTTCCCGCCAAGATCACGCGCCCTTCCTGTACGATCCCTGCTACGATCGGATCGCTGCCATATTGCGAGGCCATCAATTGATTGAACACGCGTTCCGCGTCGTCGCAGGCAAATTCATAGCCCTCACTGCCGCTGTAGAAGGCCAACGCGGAGCCGTAGGTGTAGTAGTACACCAGGCTCACGCTGTTCAAATCCAAACCGATCACCGTGTTATTCAACGCATCTTCCGCTGGCTCATCGCCGCAAGCGAAGACGAACTCGCAGAGAACCGCGGCGCTCTCTTCAGGGGTGCATCCATCAACGGCGCACTTGAGCACCGAGATCGAGCTCTCATAGTTGCGGGCCTTGTAGAACACCACGCCTAACAGACCGTAGATATCGGCGTTGGCAGGATTGAAAGCCAAGGCCCGTTCGACATTCAGGGCGCTGATGAAGAACTCACCCATTTGAAGGTAGGTTCGCGCGACGGCCAGGTAAGGGATGGGATCCTGAATACCTAATTGGCTGTTCAGTTGGGCGGCCTTGTTGAAGAACGTGAGCGCCTCGTTAGTCCTATTCAGTCGCCGGTAATTCACGCCAATGCGGATGTAGAGGAACGTTAGATTGGGCGCCGCCTCGGCTGCTCTCATGTACTGCTCTATCGCCAGATTATAGGCACCCAAGTTCTCCAACACAGTGCCGTACACACGATAGACATCCGCTGCAAATTCGCTCTGGGCGTCTACGCTGTCGGCTGCCAACTCGGCGTATTGCGAAGCCTGGGCGTATTTCTGCAAGTCAACTTGCACCTCTGCATACACTGCTAAGGCGAATGGATCTTCCGGAGCTAGGTGCCTGGCAAACTCTGCAGCGCTCGAAGCCTCAGTGAGATGCCCTTGGCGGTCTCGCTCGTCGGCAGCTGCAAGCCAGTCGTAGGCAAGCGCACGGACCGCGTGAGCAAAGCTGTCATCAGGATTGAGCTCGACTGCCAGATCTGCGGCAGCCTTGGCTTCCTGCAGCGTTTCCAAGCGCTGCGAGTAGCTCGGCTTGAGTTCGCTGAAGTAAATTAGTACGCGCGCCAGCTCCGCCCACAGTTGCGCATTCTCAGGATCGAGATCAACCGCCAATTCATATGCGTCGGTCGCGCTTCCTAGATCGCCGGCAGAAAAGTGGGCCTTGGCTTCCAGCGCATAGGAATAGGCATTGCGCGTCGCCGTGGGTGTTGGCAAGAACAGGGGCTGGACGCTTCCCTTCTCCACCATCAAGGTAAAGTACACGCCCGATGCGATCAGCGCGAGATAGAAGAGAATTCTCCAGGGCCTGGAGCGCCGTCCTCTTACGCCCAATTCTAGGCGCTCTCCTCTGAGTTCCATTAGGGTTCAAGGCCTCCGCATCAGGGGCTTTGGGTCGGTGTAGGGGTCGGTGTGATCGCGCCGCATAGCTGCAAGGTTTCCTCGGCATTCGAGGCCGCCACTTCGTCATCTGGCACACCCAGAAGCAAGGCGCGCGCAATCTCGCGCGCCAATTCGCATTGACCTCCCCTCGCCAGTGCCAAGCCATACGTGTAATAGAACCCCACGGCGCGCGTATCGCCTGGCTCAAGGGGAAGGCCAACGACGTAAGCCCCCGGAACGAGGGCTTCAACGGTCCCATGAATCTCAATTTGGCTGTCGATGCCGCTTATTGGCGCGGGAGGAATTCCATCATCAATTTCGATCACCAGCGCTTCCAATTCCGATCTCTCACCGGCTATTGCGATGACGTGGACTACATCTCCAACTTCGATGCCCGCATCAACGCTCGCCTCAATACCCACTTCGATTTCCTGGCCCGCGACGGTCCACACACCCGGCATCTGCCCACCATGGATCGCAAATCCTAACTCCCGGATAGCGTCTAGTATCTGGTTGTTGTTGTAGTACATGCGTCCAAGATCGCCATGCAGATACGGATCTGCGGGATCCATGTGCATCGCTTCTTCTGCCCACTGGCTGGCCTTGCCAAATTCCCCGATGCGTGCGTAGGAAAGCGCTAGTCTGCGGTAGGGAAGCACGGCGGTGGGAGAGAGTGCGCTGGCGCGCGTGTAGCTCTGGATCGCATTGTCAGTGTCCCCCATCGCGAGGTACATATCGCCAACGGACATATGCAGCAACGTCAAATTGGGATTGATCCCAACCGCGGTTTGGTAGGACTCGATTGCATCTGCATAATTGCCCGTCGACTCCCAAACGTACCCCAGCGCCCGGTGAGTCTCTAGGAGCGAGGAGTCCAGGAGTACTGCGCTGTTTGCTGCATCAAGGGCTTCCTCGTAGTTGGCCACACTCACATCCATCAGAATCTCGGCCTTGAAGGCATGCGCCAGCGCCAGATTGGGATCCAACTGCAGCGCGTATTGGACCTTCTCAAGCGCTTCGACATACTTGCCGTTGAAATCCATCGCCCACCCAAGCACGGCGTAGCCAAGGGCCGAATTTTCATCGATCAATATCGCATTGCTGGCATTCTCCTCCGCTTGCTCGTATTTCCCCATGAACACCTGCAAGCGCGCCAGTTCGATGTAATGGGCGGGTTCATCTGGATCCACCGCAATGGCTCTTGCGTAGGCTTGCTCCGCCTGCTCGAGCTTTCCTGCCTGGAATTGGGCTTGCGCTTCGGTTACGAATGCGACCGGGCTTTGCGTTGCAGTTGGTTCGGGGACGAACGGCGGCGGCATGGTCGGAACGATCACGCGCTCAAAATACACCCCGATGCCGATGAGAACCAGCAGCATCAGCACGCGCCACGGATTGGAGCGGCGTCGCTTCTTCTTCATTTTCCACTTGCTGCCACTTAGATACATGACTTCCAAATCTTCCTTGCGTGGATTCTGATACTGTTGGGCGGGAGGTGCATCTTACCACCCCGTGCAGAAGGCGGTCAAGAACCTGCGCCAAGGCCATGCAGAAGGATAACACTTCTTATCTTTCACACCATGTCAGCCTCCGATGCCGACGTCGCAGGATCCCATTTCAGTTGCGCGTGCGTCCTCAGGCGATCCACTTGTCCATTCCCGCACTCGGAAGACAGTCAACGCCGGGCGGCACGCTTGTTGCATCTTCTGAACATGCAAGTCGGGAGGCCACATGCTGCTTAAAAAGATCCTTCTCGCGCTCAGTGTGAGCGCACTCTACATCGGGTACGCCGGAGTAATGGGCGTCCTGATCCGGCGCGCTGCTCACTCCCAGCGACGGACCCTAGACATTTTGCTTGCCGCCATGCACGGATTGTTGCTGTTCCTGCCGGCCTCGGTCGTGGTGTTGGGTCTGGCCGAGTTGTCGTTGGTGGCTCGTCTTGCCTTATTCATTGTCGGCTTGAGTGTTGCCACGATAGGTCTGATCCAACCGCAGTGGACCCCCGAGAAGCTCTGGCAGCGCCCTTCAGGCTATCGCTACTTCGCCCTCGCCATGGCCCTCACCGCAATCTGGGGACTCGGCTCGGCGGTCATGACGCCCTCATTAGCGCCGACCATCCTGGCCGCAGCGGCCAGCATCGCTTGCGCCATCTCCCTAAACCACACCCTGCCTGACGCTACCTCTCCTTTGAGGTAAAATGAACCGCTTGTCTAGCGGCTAAATCGTCAGATCAGGAACATCCATTGTTTAAGCTTGCATTTCTCGGAACCTCTGCTGCCGCGCCTTCCGCGCGACGGGGTTTATCCTCCCAGATCGTCAGTTACCGGGATCACCGGTTCCTGATAGATTGCGGCGAGGGAACCCAACGCCAAATCCTGCAATCAGGGATCGGCTTCCGGCGGCTTAACCGCATCCTGATCACGCACGGACATCTCGACCACATCCTCGGCCTGGCTGGTCTCCTATCCACCTTCATGCGCTGGGAAGCCATCGACCGGCTGGAGATATGGGGCGGGGGGTGGGCCCTCGAGCGCATACACGATCTGCTGTTCGGCGTGGTATTGAGAGGCGCTCGCCCACCGATCGAACTCGACCTGATCCCGATCGAGAAGGGCATTCTGTTTGAGGACGATGGATTCAAGATTACAGCCTTCCCGGTTGTTCATCGTGGTCGAGACAGTTTCGGATTCCGCTTCGACGAGCCTTCCAGACGTCCCTTTCTCGCGGAGCGCGCTGAAGCCTTGGGTGTCCCTTTTGGGCCGGAGCGCCGAGAACTCGTCGATGGCAAGAGCATCACGCTGCCCGATGGCACAATCGTCACACCGGATGAGGTTCTCGGGCCTGTTCGCCGCGGCACTCGTTTGGTGCACGTAGGAGATTGCGCGCGTGCAGACAATCTGGTTGAGGTCTGCCAGGAAGCTGATGCCATCGTGATCGAAGCAACCTACTTGGATTTCGAAATCGAATTGGCGCGTGAATTCGGACATCTCACTGCCCGTCAAGCCGCCGAGTTGGCAGTTGCTGCAGGCGCGCGCCAACTCTATCTCACCCACATCTCCCGCCGCTATCGAGAGCGCCAGGTCATCGAAGAAGCGAGCGCAGTCTTCCCCAACACGACCGTGGCTCGCGATTTCGACCGCTACGAGATCCGACGCAATCCTTAGCCCTCAATCAAGAACCTCAAACTTGATCGACATTCATGGGCTTGGCGATAAGATCCTTCGCGATAACACCCTGAACAGAGACGCATTGACCGGTGTTGTGATGAAGGATAGAATCCAGTCATCACACAGCAAGCGAGGAATGCATGCCCATCTATGAATACGTTTGCCAGAAATGTGAGAAGCGCTTCGATGCTCTGCGGAGCATGTCGGAGGCAGATGCGGCTATCCCATGCGAAAGCTGCGGAAGCGAACGTACCTCGCGGGCCATCTCGGTATTCTTCGCGCAGAGCGGCGGTAAAGTGGTAGCAGGAAGCAACGGCAACTGCGGATCATGCACTACGAATTCCTGCTCCTCTTGCGGTATCTAGAAACACCGTCGACAACTTACGATCCACGAGCGGCGCAGACTGCGCCGCTCTTTTGATATCAGCCGCCACTCAACAGCGTTTATGTACCCGATCAACAGGTGAGAT
>DAOVIK010000238.1 GCA_030673735.1 Anaerolineae bacterium | reverse complement strand
TGCAGCAACTCCAGAATCCAAACGTTCTGGCTTTCCTTTATATGTAGATATGTATTCCGCTTGGGAATGCTACTAGACGAAGCACCGACAGGCTGTGCTCTGGTTTTCCTCAGTCAGTTGGGAATCAAGGTCATGTCTTGTGGGGATACGTTTCAACCAGCATAATCCAGATCAGATCGGCTTCCATACCAGGAGATCGATCTACGGCTTGTACAAAAGATACTTGAGAACCACCCGGCGCATCATTGATCTAATGCGATGCCATAGGTCGTCTAATCTATCCCCAGCATCATCTTGATCACATCGAGGAAGGTGATGTAGTTGGGTGTGTAGGTTGTGACGTATGCTGCTTGGATAAGGAACAGGGCTAGGTACGCGCCCACGGCCGCGCCCAATCCCTCGTACCATCGGTACCTTGGCTGTTCAACTGAATCCTGTTCAAGCGCTGCGCCGGGCGACTGACGGAAACCGACTGACTTGGCAGTCATGGACCACAGAAGTATAGTGGGCTGCGAGATGGCAAAGGGCATTCCCTCACACGGTGCGGGGGTGATCGAGATTGAAGTCAAGTGCCAAGGACTTGCTTGATGAAGAGCAGCCTCAATGGCATTCAGGAGCGTGTGCGATGAACAGGATTGAAACTGGGGAGCAGTACATTGAGAGCCTACGTGGAAGGAATCTTCGCATCTTCCTATGGGGAGAGCCGCTCAACGAGCCAGTGGATCATCCTCTGGTTAGGCCGTCTATCAATGCTGTCGCTGAGACCTACGATCTCGCAGCCCGCGATCCGGAGCTGGCAAGCGCGATCTCGCCGATCACGGGAAAGCGCGTAAACCGCTTCCTGCACATCGCCCAAAGTCCAGCCGAGCTTGTGATGCAGGGGAAGATGCAGCGCAAAATGGGGCAGAACACGGGTACCTGCTTCCAACGCTGCGTGGGCATGGACGCACTCAATGCGATCCATTCTGTGACCTTCGAGATCGACGAGGAGCATGGCACGGATTACCACAAACGGTTCCTTGGCTTCCTTGAGAAGATGCAAGCTGAGAACCTGGTGATCGGTGGTGCGATGACGGACGTCAAGGGCGATCGCAGCAAGCCCCCTCATCTTCAGGAAGATCCCGACCTGCATGTGCACGTCGTGCGGCGCGATGACAAGGGGATATTCGTGCGCGGCGCCAAGGCGCATCAAACGGGCTGCATCAACTCGCACTGGCTGGTAATCATGCCCACGGTGCGGCTCGAGCCGGAAGCGAGCGATTATGCCGTCATCGGCGCGATCCCAGTAGAAGCGCCGGGGATCACCTACATCTACGGACGTCAATCATCCGATTTGCGAAGCATGGAATCGGGAACGATGGATAAGGGCAATATTCGGTTCGCCGGGCAGGAAGCATTGATCATCTTCGATGATGTTTTCATTCCATGGGAGCACGTGTTCATGGATGGCGAGCATGCGTTCGCCTCAATGCTCGTCGATCGCTTTTCCTGTTATCACCGGCGGAGCTACGTGTGCAAGAGCGGGGTCGGCGACGTCCTGATCGGTGCTGCGGCCACGATCGCGGCCTACAACGGCGTGCCGCTGGCGTCGCACATACGAGATAAGCTCGTGGAGATGAATCATCTGAATGAGACCATCTACGGAACCGGTATCGCCGCCTCATACCAGGGCTTCCCGACCAAATCCGGCGCCTACCTCCCCGATACGATGCTCGCCAATGTCTGCAAGCACCACGTGACCATTCTGCCCTACACGATCAGCCGTATCGCGCAGGACCTGGCAGGTGGGCTGATGGTCACCATGCCATCCGAAGCTGACTTGCGCAATCCAGAGACGGGGGACCTGATCCGCAAGTACCTCGCCGCTAATCCCGAAGTGGACACCGAGGATCGAATGAAGATCATGCGGTTGATCGAGAACATGTGCCTGGGACGAAACGCAGTCAACTATCTGACCGAATCCGTCCACGGTGCAGGTTCACCTCAAGCACAGAGAATCCAGATGTACCGGCAGATGCACCTTCCCTATCGCATGGGATTGGCGCAGCGGCTGGCAGGTATCGAGGACGCCGCCAGGCCCGACCTATCCAGACCGGTTGATGACATCGCGGAATACTTCACGCGTGTGTTCCGTCCAGAGGGGGATCAGAACGCTAGACAGTAGCGGCACTGGCACATGAAGCTGCCAGCAACAAAACCCTCGTGCTCCAGTCGATTCGCCGCTGCTTTCTCTGTCTCCAGTCATCGGCAAGCGGTAGGAAGGTAGATATTGCTGGTCGAGGGCCGAAATCCCAAAGCCCGTCATCCGCTTGCCTTTTCCACATCCATTCAATCCAAGCGGCAATCCTGCTAACGGCCTTGGGAAAGAGCCGAAGGAGCATCTCCGTAGAAGCGAACCAGCGATCTGTGGGCCCTGGCTTTGATAGGGGCGGCTCCACTGCCAGCGGCACGCCCAGATAGCCTATGCCCGGATCATGATGCCAAAGCCAAGCGAGAAGAGCATCTTCAACGCCAGGCGTTAGCAGGTTTTTCTTCGATCCCAGGATGTTCAGCGCATAGCGGTTGTTGATAGTCAAATAGCTGTCCTTCACTGTCGCGCCGGTTAAGGACTGGTGGGCATGGGTTTCGTCATCTTCAGAGTAGGTGCCGGACTTGAAGGTTCGGATTGCGATCTCGCGCCACAAGACACGGTCTTCATCCAGGATCTCATGGGAAGGATCGATCAGAGAAAGCGTGGAAGCGAGGATCATCCTCATCCCTGTTGGCCATCGGTCATTCTTCTCGTGGTAATCAGGAAATCGGATCTCCCCGCGCATAATAGAGAGTATGTATTCTTTGGCTTTGATGAGAATAGCATGCTCCCGATCTAGGCCAAGACAGATTGCGCGCTCGACGGCGACTTCGGTGGAGGGTATCTTCTGTTTTGAAGCAGTGCTGCGGGAGTGAAAGGCGCCCCAACCGCCATCTTGCCTTTGCTCATGCCTCAGGAGCCGCACATGACGGCTTTGCTCCACCTGCTTGGAAGCAGCTCGAATAGTCTCATGATTGGGATCGAGCATCAGGACATCGCGCAACAGCCGAAGATGGGCAACCGGCGAGGGCTGCATCTCAAGTAGCTTCTTGGCCATGATCTGGATTTCAGAAAGGGATTTCATTGGCAGGCGTTCTATGATTCACCAGGCTCGGCGAGCTTGAAGCTGCTGGCGGGCTCGTCCCGGCCTTTGCTAGGTGTATATACAAATGCAAATTGCGTGGCAGGGTCACGCGATTATGCCTTGCGGGCCTTCCTCGCCACGATGATGATCTCACCCGGGTACTTGGAGCCATACGGGCTCCTGTCGAAGTCGGCGTAGATATCCACTACCTCAAAACCGCATCGTTCGAGCAGGTGCTCGGCCTCGAAGCGATAGA
>DAOVIK010000075.1 GCA_030673735.1 Anaerolineae bacterium | reverse complement strand
GAATATGGGAACAGAATCAGGAGTCACGGTAGTCGGTGCTGGCGGGATCGGCTGCGCGCTGGGTCATGCGCTCTGCTCAGGGGGAATTGATGTTACCTTCGTCGAAACCGACGAAGGAAAGCTGGCCTGGGGGCGCGAGCATGGAGTCGTTGTGGATAAGGAGCCTGCTCGGCGCGCCGAGTTCCTGCACGTCGATCAGTGGCATCCAGAAACGGAGGATCTGGTCCTTCTCTGCACTAAGTGTTATGACAACCGGGCCGTGCTGGATCGGATCCCGGACGACCTGAAGCTCATCCCGGTCCAGAACGGCTTTGACGCGCAGCTTGTCGGCCGCGTCGAAATCGAGGGCATCGCATCTTTCGTCACCGAATGCATCCCCGGGCGGACGCATACCCGGATTACTCGACCGGGGGATCTCCACATCGGCTTCAGCACGTCGGCGCAGCAGAGGAAGATACCTGAACAGGTGGAGGACTTCATTAGTGTCCTTGAGCAACACGGCAGGTTCTCGGTGCAGCGTGTTCCAGAGGTTCTGCCCTTCAAGAACACCAAGCTCCTCTACAACGCGGCGATCAGCCCTATTGCTGCAATCGCTGGTCTCGACAACGGCGAACTCCTCACCATTCCCAAGGCACGGAAGCTGTTCTTCGGCTTGATCGCTGAGAACTACCGAATTCTCAAATCCACAGGGGCCCCGTTGGCGAAGACCGTTCCATCCGGACACGGTAGCCGTGCTCCTCCGATTGCCCCTGGTAGCTCGGATACTGGCAATCCCGTTTTCGAGAACTCTAAGGGGCACCTACGGTTCCATGGCCGGCGACTAGCCGAACGGACCGACCGAGATTGAAAACTACAATGGCCACCTGCTCGAACTCGCCAGCGATCGGCGGGTCCCGTTGAATCGCGAAGTCTACGCTCTCGCCAGGTATGTGGAGCAGAACGGTCTGCAACCCGGAATTTCCTGGCTGGATGAGCTGCTTTCGAGGGTCGAGCTTGGATGAAGCCGTACCCCTGGTCTAGGTGACTACTAGAACAACAACTAGTAATCTTGCAGGGGTGCTGTGCCAGCAGGAAACTACGTCTCAATGGTGCACGAGGCAGGGAGGACTGAATGTTCATCAAGATCTATTCCTACCGCGTGGATCCGGACAAAGCTGAAGATATGCTGTCCGTGCAGAAGCGCGCAGGCCAAATATACGCCAAACATGTCACCTCACGTTTCGCTCTGTTCAGGAATCGAGATGATCCCAGCCATTGGCTCGAGATCCAGTGGTATGCCGACGAGCGTTCTTACAATGATGCCGTCACTACCATCAACGCCGATGCCCAAACCCACCAGCTCTGGCAGGAATTCCGGGAGACGCTAGATCCCCCGGGGCAAACCATCGGCGAAGATGCGTACGAACAGGTATGGGCTAGCAAGAAAGCCTAGGCAACGAGAATCACAGCCACGCCCGGGAGTGCCTTGTTCGACCATCCGCGTTTTTGAGTTCGGCTGCGCGGCGCGGATCCCGGCATCAGCCACAGAGCGTCCACCTCCAGATTGTCTCAAGCGATCGCCTCCCACATCTCGCTTGTCACGTTCACACAGCAAGCCCAGAAGAAGCCATTAGCCTCCTCTCTTTCGCTTTGCTTGACACTATTATGGGGATTCTGTAGCTCTGCCTACAGTATCGCATGCAAGCCCTGTGGGAAACTGAAAACAAGAGGCTCAAACGAATCCGCTCAGGCCCGTTTGATTGGCCGGTCTTTGCGGTATGGAACGAAGGTGATGGAGGTGGACGACGAAAATGCGGATAGCTCTCCTAGCAGGAATCCTCGCGCTTGCTGCATTCTTACCTATGGAGCGCGTCGCCGCCAAGGGTTCCCCTGATCGGATCGTCATTGTCGGCCCAGATTGGTTTGGCGAGATCGAGGTGACCGATCCTGAGGCATTGCAAGCTCTCGGACCAAGCGTTTTCGAAGAATTCGATAGTCCTGCTGAAAGCATGGACAGCTTGCAGCGTGGCTACCTCTTGACAAGAGGCTTTATCCATGACGACGTCTTCCATCCATGGGATCGCGTGATCTACTTCGCGGATCCTTCCGGCGGTCGCGGCTTGGTTTATTATCTGGAAATTGTGGATGGATTCGGTCCCAACGATGGGAAATGGTACTACGTATCAGAGCAAGGAGAATCCGCGATCCAGGAGATCTTTCGAGAGCACGGCGTTCACCCCCCAGGGATAAGCCAAGCCGAAGCTTCAGCAACGAGCCCAGGATTGCTGATTGGGGTTGGATTGGTCCTCTTCTCGGTTGGAAGTATTTCGGGCTTCTTGTTCGGACGCCGGCGAAGGCAAAGCGACCATAACCCAGGATAGTACGCCCCAACTCCTACAATGCCCCCTGACTGGAGCTGGATGCGTATGCCTAATGTTCTCCATCAGACACATACAAGCTGTACCTGATCCAATCGGTGCTCGAGGCCGCCATGGATCAGTCGAACTCGATTCTCTCTAACATTGCATCGAAGATATTCTCGTACTCCTGCCATTCACTCTCAGGCGCGGCAGCCAAAACGAAAGCAAACTCCTCTAGGCGTATCGTTACCGCAAGCCATCCGACAACGGACATATCGAAGAGGTCAAACGTGCCTTCCGCACTGGCACGCTTCCAATTTGCGCCGGTGCCCTCGACAGTCTCCCGAATGCCAAGCGATTCGGCCGTGATTTCATCAGCAATTTCATCCAATAAGCCGCCGGCATCTTCATATACTTCACTCACCCACTCATCCTGGAGCCCGAAAACCACAATGAATAATGGTTGTGGTTGCAGGTCGTATAACTCACCGATCTCCTCAGGCGAGACCACAAGGACTGATTCCTGCCTTTCGGCATGCCATTCTTCAGGATAATGAATGGTCATGTCTCCCAGTCGGCGGCTCTCCGGAAGACTGGGGCCGAATGGCAGCAAAGAGCAGGTACAGCTTACGATCAGGACAACGGGAAGAGCCGCAAAGACGATCTTCCTCTGCCTTTTCATGATCCGGTCCTCCTTCAGGTCCACTCGCCGGGCGAGCATTCTCAACGTACATCGACCATCTGGTGCTAAACGCTTTCACTCGAGATGAGACCTGACAGGTGCACACCCGTCAGGTCTGCTATCTTAGAAGCTCAGAGCTTTCTAGGCTATCCAGAAGCACTTGCCTCACACGCTCGGCATCAATCGGCGAATTCCATGCCATCCATCATCGCATCAAAGATGTTGTCGACGTCGCTCCAGTCGCTTTCGGGCGCTACCGCCATCACGACTGCGCCTCCCCGAGGAAGCAGCTGGATTGCGATCCATCCTTCCCATATTCCCAGAAAATCCCCGAAGGGTCCGCGGAAGGTGCCTTTGGTCCACCTTACATTGCCAACCTCAACCGTCGTGGTCGAGCTGAAGCCCACATCGAACTCGAAGGCCATTTCGTCAAGCAGATCCTCCGGATCGCCAATCTCGCCAAACCACCCTTCGCCCAAGTACAAATCCAGTGGGATTACAAAAAAGAAGGGCTGATCGATGTCTTCATCATCAGCTTCCAGATCCATGTAATCCGGCGAAAAGACGCCTATGTCGTATTCCGTGGTTCCGTACCATTCCTCGGGATAGTTGACAGTGATGTAGCTGCCCACTTGCATACTCTGCGGCAGGTTGATGCCAAAGGGAAGCAGCGAGCAGGTGCAGCTCACTACAAGAACGGCTGCGAGAGCCATGATCGAGAGCTTCTTATTGGGTTTCATGATCTTCTCCTTGGATTGGGGCACATTGATCATCCCCCTTGATATCTGCTGTCCTGCGTCATGCCCAGCCAAATATCCGGCGCTGAATAGGCCAAGAACAGCCGGGAATTTCTCCAAACTCGAATTATCTACTCCGGCCATTGTATACTGCTGCCAAGGCGCTCGCAAACTAGTGATGCGTTCCTTCTCAGCGGATTCCTGTGCGATCAATGATGGTCTGGCGGGCTAGTCCTCAGCCCACCACTCACCCACGAAGTAGATGGATGAATCATCCGCCGAGAAGGTCGCCGAGTGGCAGAGAAACTCGGCAGGAAACCATGAAGGAGTGACGTTGCGACTGTCGCTGCCGTCAGCGTTCATCACATAGAGATCGAATTGCGGCGTATCGCCGATGGCGGCCACGGAATAGACGATCTTGTCGCCGGCATAGGACCAGCTTGCAAAACCTTGCGAGTAGCCACTCTCCGTCAGTCGATCCAGGTTGGCGCCGTCTATGTCCATGGCGAACAGATCGTAGCTCCCATGCGGAGTTGACGTATCCACCATACGCTCGAAGGCAATCCGGGCCCCATCCAGGCTCAGCCTGGGATCGTAGTCTCCGAAGGGTAGGTTGGCGTTGCCCCATTCCCCAGCCTGAGGGGGATCGGTCAGCGAGCGCGCGTCCGTGCCGTCGTCGTTCATGATCCAAATGCGATTGCCGGAAGTGAAGACAATCCGATCCATGGCCCAGTGGACATCCGCATCATGGTCCCCCGAATCGAAAAGCATCTCGACGTTGCCACCATCCGCATCCATGACATAGAGATCCATATTGCTCTCGCGCCAGGATAGAAAGACGATCTGTGTTCCGTCGGGAGACCAGGCCGGATAGAGATCCCAAACGTCATTCTCGGTGAGTCGCTGAAGATCCTGGCCGGCCGCTGAGACCGTAAAGATCTCTGAATGCTCGTAGCCGTCTCCCCCTACCTCTTGCGTGAACACAAAGCGGTCCCCCGCACTATTCAGCCGCGCAGTTGTGATCTCGCTGGGTGAACTGTAGATCAGGTCAATCGCTTGCGAGGATAGGTCCAGATTGTAGATGCCCCAGCGGTCTTGGTGTGGGACTTCGGCTGGTGGCGATGGCGTAGTGCCCTCTGCATCGCATGCCAGCGCTCCGAGAGTCAGCACAATGACTACCAAGGAAATGGACGCGGCTCTCGGTCCACAGAGCTTGATCATGGTCAGCCTCCGGATTCAAACTTGGTTCCGAGGGATATCTCAGGAGCAGAGCCATCCCCGTTCAGGCCTCATTCCGTTCGACCATAATCATAATGCCCCGTTCTCGGCAGGCGTCTGTCGAGCTGTCATCCAAGCAAGAAGATGCTCGCAACATAGGGCGTCAAAGCCAGAAGCGCCAGCAGTGGATGTCCGCGTTGTGTGGCATTGTGGCGATCCCAATTAAAGAGATAGACCGCCAACCCAACCGCCAGTATTCCGCCAAACAGCAAGACGACGATGCCTCCCCAGGGGTTGGAGAGCGCCTCGCCTCCCATCGCTAATGCGTTGAAGGCATTCATGGCGTGCGCCGGCGGGAGGATCAAGGAGATCCTGCCCACACTCTGCGGCAGGATGCTGGTGGGCATCATTACTCCCCCCAACAGCATTGAAGGCAAGAAGATGAGTTGCGACCAAAGCACGGTCATGCGTGTGCTGGAAGAAATCACACCGATAAGCAAGCTGAGCCCGGCCAAAGCGAAAGAGGACGCCAGAAAGACCAACACGAAACCACCCCAGTTCACAGGCAACCGTGCATCAAAAAGCAGCGCAGCGCTAACCGTGATGATCGTGGCAACTACAGCCAAATGCAGCATGGTTGTGAGCGCGGGGATCGCAAGAATGGATGCGGCCGGTATGCCGTTGATCTTGTAGCTGCGGAAGATGCCGCTCTCCCGAGCACTGACCAGTGGATCAGGCATTCCCAAAAGCGTAGCCGCGATTAAGGCGAACATCACCATCGCCGGGATCATGGTTTCGAGAAAGGGGGGATTGATCTGCGGGAAGATGAAACCCAGCAGCAAGTAGACCCCCAATGGGAACAGGTAATTCATCAGCAACAACTGCTTGTCCCGAATGCCGGTTCTGAACTCGAACAGGAAGTGGTTGACGAAGGCTGTCATTTGGGCTCTCCAGCAGTAGTGATTTCAAGGAAGCGGTCTTCAAGCGACGGCCTTTCCACGCGCAAATCAATGAGCACGTCCTGCTGCGCTTCGATGTAGGCGATGATCGCCGCAATGGTTGGGCCGATGTCGGTACTGAAGTAGATCTGGTACTCATCCGAGGCGCTACGCTGGCCCACGGCTGGAAACTCCACGCCCGGTGTCGCCAAGCTGGAGGTCTTGGTGCGTACGGAAACCTTCGTCAACCCTGCACCGGTGGCCGTGATATCCATCGGGGAACCCATCGCCACGAGCTTGCCGCGCAGCAAGATGGCGATGCGGTCCGACAACTCCTCAGCTTCGGCCATGTCGTGCGTGGCAAGCAGGATGGTCGCTCCTGCCTCGCGCTGCTCACGCATCATGTTGTGCAGTTCCACGCGCGTGGCCACGTCCAAGCCGGCCGTTGGTTCGTCCAGGAAGAGCACCGTAGGCTCATGCGCCAATGCCAATGCCAGCGCCAAGCGCCGCTTCTGCCCGGTCGAGAGTTGATGGTATTGGGCGCTTCGCTTCTCTTCCAACCCCAGGCGCTCCACCAAATCCATACGAGGATCCACGCCATGGTACGCGCTGAAGAAACGCATTGCCTCATCGACGGTAATGCTTTCCGGCAATCCCGAAGTCTGAAGCTGGACACCGATTACATTGCGCAGTTTGCGCGGATCGCTCGAGGGATCCACCCCAGCTACGCGCAGCGATCCTCCATCAGGCGCCCTCAGGCCCTCTAGGCTCTCCAAGGTACTCGTCTTCCCTGCACCGTTGGGGCCTAACAGCCCGAAGATCTCGCCTCGTTTGACATCGAAGCTGATGCCATCCACGGCGACCACATCGCCATAGCTCTTGCGGAAGTCCTTTACCACGATAACCGCATTGTTCATGTTGGGTCTATTCCTTTTTATAGCAACGGTTTCCAGGCAGACGAGCAGCGCCTCTGATCCCGCCGTCCATTCGATCAGTCATGCGCGTGCGAAGATGGTTCTATCCTCTCCGCGCCTTTCAAGCGACCTATGAGCTGGTCCGGCCGGTGGATGAGAACGGGCAAGCAGGAAGAACAGATGGCAGCTTCTTCCCCCATGAATCTCAAACGCAGGATGGGTGCTTCAGACTCGCTCTTTTCGCAGCGAACGCATGAGAATTCTGTACCGGTCACTTCGATATCATCTCCTTCACCATGAATGCTGTAAATT
>DAOVIK010000366.1 GCA_030673735.1 Anaerolineae bacterium | reverse complement strand
TACAGCAGCACGGCGGCAAAGTACGGGCTGGGGATTCCGGCCAGCCCGCCCACGAGCGAATTGAGCCGCGTATGTCCCAGGCCGACGTGCCCCAGCTCGTGCCCGATGATGAAGCGCAACTCGTCCGCATCCATGATCCTCATCACCCCGGCATACACCACTACGACCTGCGGCTGCACAAGCCCGAAGGTATAAGCGTTCAATTTGCTTTGGGGCGCAATGAAAGCGCGGACCGAACCGGATTGCAGGCGTTCGGCGGAATCGGATACCAACCGGGCCAGTGCCGGTTCGGTTTGGGGAGTGATGGGGTGCGCGTTCTCGATCAAGCGGTTGTGCTGGCTGCGGTTGAGCATGTATGAAATCAACAGCATGCCTAACACAAACAAACCGCTGCCGCACAGCGTGGCCACGGCCGTCACTGCAATGACAGCGAAGACCAGGAGCAGCGTCAACGCAAGGATGATGCGCTCGTTGGGGTATCGATAGGAAGTCATCCGATGCTGATTGTACAGGAAAAGGTCAACCGGCGGACGAACGGCTCCGGGATGCGAAGTCCCGCGTTCCCCCTGCGGGGACTAGCCCCGCTTTGACATTACAATGAAAAAAGCCCGGTACCGAAGCACTGGGCTCAAACGCCGTTAACGCCGCGCGCGGTGTAGGCTGCATCGAGTTGTAAGGCATCGCTGCATCTTGGCCCCACCGCCCTACTTTCTGCCCAACGCGATTAGTCGCCTGGCATCGGTACCGTACGCATTCCCTTCCAGATCACCAAACAGCTTTACTCCCGCAAACCCTACTTCTTCCAGGCGGTCCCTCAACTCCTGGCCCGAGTAGATGGTGTGGTGAAATTCGAAGGTTTCGACTACATCACCCCTGAGAAGGATCCATTCATTGCGAATTCGCGTCCAGTCATCGAAGATCTCTCTTCGATTGATCACCAAGGAGCCATCCTCCGTCCTGTTAGACGATGTCGGCATAAAATGCTTCGCGAGCCATTCTTTGCTAATGACATCAATCACTAGCATGCCATCATTCACGAGACTGATGTGCAATCGATTCAATACCTCGAGGTCTTCGGACTTATCATCAAAGTAGCCAAAAGCAGTGAACATATTGATAGCAAGATCGAATGCGCCACGTCGCTCAAAGGTTCGCATATCCTCCTCAACCCATTCGACCTCAACATCTGCTTCCCGCGCCCGCTCCACAGCCTTTGAGAGAAGAAAGGGTGATCGGTCGACTCCGGTAACTTTGAAGCCTCTCTTTGCCAGTTCTATCGCGTGCCTCCCTGGACCACAGGCGAGGTCGAGAACGCTTCCACCTTCAATGCCAACGAGAGCAAGAAGCTGATCGACCTCGCCTTCCGCTTGATCGAACCGCTCCTGTGTAAACATGTACGGGTACCATGTTGACCAGAACCGGTCATCTTCGAACCACTCTGGCATTTCTTCTCCTGTTATCAGCTTACTGGCGTGCGATGTATGTCCTTGAAGTCTTTCCACGGGCGGTTTGTTAGGTTGTTATGCTACCTCCATCCGCCAGCAGCTTGGGCAATCCCCCCGACTACGAGGTTTCATTCAGAAGATCTACCACTAACTTGTAAGCCGTGCCGACCGCTGGTAAGCAGACCGTCTGGAGTTTGTCAGAACTCATGATTTGCCCGATCCCCTCAGTGGTCAGAACCACCTCGGTCAGATCCATGCCAGTAAGCTCACTGCAACTGATGGTCTTCATCTCAGCCTCGAAGCGGCGACGAAACTCCCGCGACACCGCCCATCTGTTGAGTTTTTCTTCAATCGTATCGCCCCTACCCAACTTGAGTCCGATAGCCATCACAGCACCCGCGACGGCGCCGCAGACAGCCCCCGTGATGCCGATCCCGCCGGCGAAGCCGGAGGCTATCCGCAGAATGGCATCGTTCTCCAACTCCATCTCGAATTCCTGGCACCCGGCCAGGAGGACAGACTCAGATCAAACATAGCCCTGCTGCAAGAACTGCGTGGCACGGTTCTGCTCCATGATCTCCTCCTCCCACCTAATGCCATTGGCAAAGGCTGAATTCACCTATCTTCAATAACCCTTTTGCGTCAAGCGCTTTTCGATCTCTTTCGAAGTCGGTGTGATTGACAAGCCTCCCTTCGCCGTGCATCGCAAAGCTGACGGGAGCATCTTTCCGACGGCATCCATGGTCTGAATTACTTCATCTAGGGGGATGACTGGATCATAATCGGCCAGAGCCATGTTCGCACAGGCCAGGGCATTACTGGCTGCCATCACATTTTTGCCTAGACAGGGCACCTCTACCCGGTTGGCAACCGG
>DAOVIK010000181.1 GCA_030673735.1 Anaerolineae bacterium | reverse complement strand
GGAACCCATCCTCGTCGCGGTGGGGCGTGGAATTCAGCAGGAAGCCAATCTTGAATGGGCTGAGGCACGGGCTTCTGCTTTGGGAGGAGCCGTGTGCGCCTCCCGCCCAGTCATCGACCAAGGCTGGCTTCCGATCGACCGATTGGTCGGGAAATCCGGTAAAACAGTCGCGGCGAAAGTGTATCTGGCCATTGGCATCAGTGGTGCCCCAGAGCATTCCGAGGGTATCACTGGCAGTGAGGTGATCATTGCCATCAACACTGACCCGGCCGCGCCGATCTTTGACGTCGCCAAGTACGGGGCCAACGTAGATCTCTTTGATTTAGTTCCAGCACTAACGGAACGCTTGCAGGCGTAGACGAGCAATCGCGAGCAACAGGAGGCAGCATGCCAATCCGGGAGACGTTCTGGAACATCCCCCATTGGGCAGAGATCGGGCAGTATATTGCAGCACTGCTCACGGCACTGGTGTTCGCGTATGGGATTTGGCGCAGGTTTCGCCGATGGCGAATGGGAAAACCTGAGCGCAGAACGGACAAACTGGGTGCGCGCCTATGGTCAGTGATCGAGCAGGCCATCGTACAGCGTCGCAGCTTGAAGGACTTCCTCCCGGGCTTTATGCATCTTCTGGTTTTCTGGGGAATAGTCGTCTTGCTCATTGGCACCGCACTGGCAACTGTGGATTGGGACGTCACTCACCTATTCTTTGACTTCCAGTTCCTGACCGGAACCGTGTACGTGTTGTTCGAGATCTTCCTAGACATCTTCGGGATCTTGCTCCTGATCGGCTTGGGAATAGCGATATATCGTCGCTACATAGCCCGGCCGGACCGGTTGCAAAACATGCCCAGCAGGGCGCTAGCGGGCGATGATGCCTATGTTATCGTCATGCTGACCCTCATCACGATATCGGGCTACCTGGCAGAGGGGTTGCGCATCGCGGTCACTCAACCGGCCTGGGCAAGTTGGTCTCCGGTCGGAAACGCCATCTCGAAGATCTTCTTGGCGACAGGAGATCCGACCAACGCAACATTGCACCTGGCGTTGTGGATTTTTCATATTGGGATTTCCTTCGCATTGATTGCCAGCATTCCGTTTACCAAGCTATTCCATATCCTGGCCTCGCCGTTCAACATCTTCTTCCGCTCACTAGAGCCGGTTGGGGCGCTTGCCCCTGCGCGCTACAACAGCGGACCGGGAGTGAGCCAATGGACCGAATTCACCTGGAAGCAGATTCTTGATTTCGAGAGCTGCACGCGCTGTGGTCGCTGCCAGGATGAGTGCCCGGCACATGCCTCCGGAACGCCCCTCTCGCCGCGAGACATCATGCTCAAGCTCGATGCCCACATTTATGAGCGCAAGAATGGTCGCAGCTTGCATGGTGATGTGATCAGCGGAGAGGAGATTTGGGCCTGCACAACCTGCCTGGCCTGCGTTTCTGTCTGCCCGGTGTTCATTGATCATGTTGGATCCATCACGGACATGCGTCGCCATCTTGTAGACGAGGGCCAGGTTGACGCTCAGCTTCAAGACGCATTGGCCAATCTGGGCCGCTACGGCAATTCATTTGGGAAGTCAGAACGGATGCGTGCCAAGTGGACACAGCCTCTAGATCCAAAGATCAAGGATGCCCGCCGCGAACCGGTTGAATACCTCTGGTTCGTGGGTGACTACGCCTCCTATCATGCAAACCTCACCGACACCACCCTGCGCACGGCCGAAGTATTTCGGCGCGCGGGCATAGATTTCGGAATTCTCTATGAAGGCGAGCGAAACTCCGGCAATGATGCCCGGCGGGTTGGTGAAGAGGGCCTCTTCGAGATGCTTGTCGAGGAGAACTTGGCGGCGATGGAGCGAAGCAAGTTCAAGGCCATTGTCACAACCGATCCGCACTCCTACAACACCTTGAAGAACGAATACCCCGATAATGATCACGATGTCTTGCATTATGCCGAATTGCTCGACGAATTGATCAGCTCTGGGGAACTGAAGCTCAGTAAGCAACTCGACTATACCGTCACTTATCAGGATCCTTGCTACCTTGGTCGCTACAACGACATTTATGACGCCCCGCGGAGGGTGATTGAGGCGACAGGATGCAAGTTGGTTGAGATGCCCCGCAGTCGCGAGAAAGCCTTCTGTTGCGCGGCCGGCGGCGGGCGCGTGTGGATGGAAGAATCAGAGATCGAGGAACGGCCGAGTGAAGGCCGCATCCAGGAGGCGGCTGGGCTGCCGGGAGTTCGGGCTTTGGTGGTTGCCTGCCCCAAGGACAACGCAATGTACCAGGATGCGGTGAAAACCACTGGGCAAGAGGACCAGCTCGTGGTCAAGGATCTGATCGACCTTGTGCACGAGGCGCTCTGAGGAACGGGGAGAGCAACCAATGTCACATGAGGCTTTGATCAAGGCGCTTCAGTCCCTTGAATTCACGAAGGATCTGAAGCACGAGCATCTAGCAACACTCGCCGCGATCGCAAGTCACGTGTCCTTTTCCGAAGACGCAACAGTCTTCTCTGAGGAAGATGTCAGCGAATTGGTCTACGTGATCGAGAAAGGGAAGGTTGTCTTGCTGACAAAGGTTCCGGGGCATGGGGAGGTGCCCATCCTCGAGTTAGGTGCTGGAGATTTACTTGGATGGTCTTCGCTTTTTACTCCGAAACGGAAGACCGCCAGCGCGAAAGTGGTTGAAGCGGTTCACGCGATCGCTATCAATGCCACCAAGCTGAGAGAGCTGTGCCGCACGGACACCGAACTAGGCTACAACATACTCTGGCGCGTGGCGAATGTGATCTCCGATCGTTTGCGAGCTGCGCGGACGATGCTTCTGGATATGTTCGAGCCTTCTCGGGAGGATACATCGCTTGGGGCATAGTCGCAGTGCAATCAAACATTGCCGCGAGATTGAACAGGACTTGAATTATCAAGCAAGGAAATCTCAGGCAATGAAGCGGAGTTGAAGCGTATATGAGTTCCGAAGAGACAAAAGTCTTGATTATTGACCAGGATAAGACGATCCTCGATTCGTGCATCGAAACCTTGGCGGATAGCTCGCTCAAGATTGCCACGGTCATGGATAGCGCGTTTGGGCTGGAGATGATCAAGGAGTATCAACCAGATCTTGTGGTAGTAGATCTCAACACGTACGGGGTTCCCGGGGTTGAAGCATTGGAACGTATTCGTGAGTTCGACCCCACGATCGTTGTAATTGCAACTGCGTGGGCCACTACGGTGAGTTCAACCGTTGAGGCGGTAAAGCGCGGCGCATTTGAGTATCTTCCAAAGCCGTTTTCGACGGATGAACTGTGTGCGACGATCGCCCACGGCGTTGAGCACCGGAAGATAATCAAGGAGGCAGCATCACTGCGAAGAGAGCGAGAGATGCTCCGTGAGCAGTTTGCGGCGATCGTTTCTCATGAACTGAAGGCCCCTCTTGGGTCTGTTCTTCAGAATCTCTATGTGCTCGAGCAGGAGCTGTCCGATAGCTTATCGGAAAAGCAGGCTGAGCGGCTTGGCCGCATGAAGATCTCGATCGATGATCTTCTTGACCTCATCAAGTCGTGGCTGAACGTGATCTCAGACAATGGCGATATCAGCAAGATCCGCGAGAAATTCGAGCCTGTCTCGATCCCCGAAGTAATCACCAAGTCCATCGAGAATATTGAAGGGCATGCAGTGCGCAAGGATATCGAGGTCGTTCCCACGGTCGAGGATGACGTGGGGTTCGTGAACGGCGACAAGGTGCATCTTTGCGAGGCGTTGGTGAACCTGCTCGGGAATGCAGTCAAGTATTCCCGTATGGGAAGCCGTGTCCATGTCAAAGCCGAGAAGCAAGGAGAGTCAATCGTAATCGCGGTGATGGATCGCGGCGTGGGCATCCCCAAGGAAGACCTTCCGCATGTGTTTGGTGATTTCTATGTCGGAAAGTCGGCACCCGTGGAAGAGAGAGGGAGCGGAATAGGATTGGCCATTACGCGGCGCATCGTGGAAGCCCACGATGGATCGATATCTGTTGAAACCTCCCTGGGCAAAGGAAGCACTTTCATCATCAGGATGCCTGCCGTGAAGGTAGACCCTGAAGATCTAAAGCATGCCGAGAATGTCGCGGCGAACACAGAACAAGGAGAAAGCAAGTGACCATAGGAAAACGGCTGTTGATGATCGACGATGATCCCGAGTTCGTCGAGGGGATCAAGTCCATCCTGGAAGGAGCCGGCTATTCGTTTGAGGCAAGGTACAACCCGAAGGATGGCTTTGAGGCATTGGAATCAGGGGACTACGACCTGCTCCTGCTCGACATCATGATGGGCCGTGGTGCGGAGGGCATCATGATCGCACGCAAGATGGGCAAGGATTCAAAACTGCGTGAGATCCCCGTGTTGATCATGACGGGCATTCGCGAGCAGATTGCCTACCTGTTCCCCGGCCAGCCGGTTCACCCACACTTCGTGGATATCGATGAGTTGGTGGAAAAACCGGTCGAACCAGGATTGCTTCTGGATAGAGTAAGCGC
>DAOVIK010000316.1 GCA_030673735.1 Anaerolineae bacterium | reverse complement strand
CCCAACCAGGTCAAGGTCAGCAAATGTCTTAGTGAACCGGCTTCCCACAGAACCAAAAACCCAATCGAGGCTGGCGTTTTTGCCCAACCGGGCGCGTTCGTGCGTGATATTCCACACGTGACGGCCCAAGTTCTGCAATTCCACAAACCTGAGCCTTGCCTCATCGGCCAGACTGAGCTCGACGATTCCGGCGTAGGCTGCTTCGCCCTCAGGCTGGGTGGGTGAAGCCACTTCGTGCACTAATGTCAGCTCAGCACCCCGGTCGACGATCACGAGCAACTGGGAAGCCATAACTGCGCCACTGCCGGGAGTCCATACGATCGTATGCAGGGGATGCTCCAAACGAACTCCTGGTGGAACGTATACCAAAGCTCCCGCTTGTGCCAACCCTGACGCCAAGGCTGAAAACTTACCTTCAGCTGCACGCACAACGCTGCCGAGATGCTCGCGCAGCAATTTCTCATGGTCTCGAAGCGCAGTCGTCCAATCGCAGAATACGATCCCCTGATCGGCAAGTGTCTCGCCGTCAATGCTCTGCGCCGGCAAACCCGGTCGCAAGACAAGCTGGCTGTCCGGCTTCCCGCCTCCAAGCGGAGCTAGCAGCGCCTTGTCCAAGGATACATCTTCGCTGGGTTTCAACGCAAGACGGTCTGCGGGTAGTTTGCGAATATCGCTACGTCGCCAAGCCTCGTCACGCAGCGTAGGCATGGGCAAGTCCGTATGGGCCTTCCAGGCATCCAATCGACGCTGACGCAACCAATCCGGTTCCCCTAGTCGCCTCGATAGCGCTTTCACATCCCCTCGCGAAAACGAAAACTCCGGAGCAACGTCCGGAACCTTGCTGCGCGTTACGCTTCGTTTCACCGTTCGAGTCGTCATGCGTCCTTCCACAAACCTAAGCAGGTTTCTTCCTGCCAGGACACCGCCGGACTATCTGCATCAGCCGATTGAGCCTTCCATTTGAAGCTGGATCAAACGGTTCATCTCTACGGCATACTCCATGGGGAGCTCCTTGACCAGCGGCTCGATGAATCCTGAAACGATCATTGTAGCGGCTTCCTCCTCGCTCAAGCCGCGGCTGGCCAAGTAGAAGAGCTGTTCCTCCCCAATCTTGCTCACAGAAGCCTCATGGCCGATGGATACATCATCCTCATCGATTTCAATGTAAGGATAGGTATCGGAACGTGATTGTGGATCAAGCAGCAGGGCGTCACAGACTACATTGGACCGCGATCCAACGGCGCCCTTGTGCACCTTCAGCAAGCCCCTATACGATGCGCGCCCCCCGCTCTTGCTGATCGATTTCGAAGTGATCTTGCTGCTGGTGTGCGGCGCAACATGGATTGCTTTGGCGCCGGCATCTTGTTGTTGGTGTTCGCCGGCAAATGCCAGCGATAGCACCTCGCCATGAGCGCGTTCACCCACCAGATAGACCGAGGGGTATTTCATGGTGACCTTGCTGCCCAGGTTCGCATCCACCCACTCCATCGTGGCGTCCTCATGCACGATGGCTCGCTGGGTGACAAGGTTGTAAACATTGACCGACCAGTTCTGGATCGTGGTGTAGCGGCAACGCGCACCCTTCTTGACGATGATCTCGATCACACCGCTATGTAATGAATCTGTGGTGTAGATCGGCGCGGTGCAGCCTTCCACATAATGCACCTGCGCTCCCTCATCGACGATGATCATCGTACGTTCGAACTGTCCGATGTTGGCCACGTTCAGGCGGAAGTAGGCCTGCAGTGGCAGCTCCACCTTCACGCCCGGCGGCACATAGACGAATGACCCTCCGGACCACACCGCGCTATTCAATGCGGCAAACTTGTTATCGGCGATCGGGATCACTTTGCCGAAATGCTCGCGAAACAGGTCGGGGTGTTGTCGCAGCCCCTCCTCGATGCTCAAGAAGATAACGCCTTGAGATTCGAGGTGTTCCTTGATGCTGTGGTACACCATCTCGGATTCGTACTGCGCGCCGACCCCGGCCAGGAATTTTTGTTCCGCTTCCGGAATGCCAAGCTTGTCGAAAGTCTGCTTGATGGTGTCCGGAACATCATCCCAAGATTGGCTTTCGCTCTCGGACGGCCTGACGTAATAGTAGATGTTGTCCAAGTCGAGCTTTGAAAGATCACTGCCCCAATTGGGCATAGGTCGCGCCAAGAAGTGGTCCAGTGCCTTGAGGCGAAACTCGAGCATCCAGTCGGGCTCATCTTTCAGGCGTGAGATCTGCTCGACGACTTCCCGATCCAGGCCCTTGCGCGTCTTGAAGACCGAGACATCGGGATCGGAAAATCCGTAGCGGTACTGCCCCAGCCCTTCTAACGCTTCAAGGTCCTTGGAGGTTGCCACGCCTACACCCCCACGACGGCTTCGGGGTGCTTCTCCCGCACCCAGGCGTAGCCTTGCTTCTCGAGCTGTGTGGCGAGCTCGGAGCCGCCAGATTCAACGATTCGGCCTCCCAGCATGATGTGCACAAATTCGGGCTTGATGTAATCAAGAATGCGCTGGTAGTGCGTGATGATCAATACGCCTAGATCCGGCCCCGCCAGTGCGTTCACGCCTCCAGCGACGATACGTAAGGCATCGATATCCAGACCTGAATCGGTTTCATCCAGAATGGACAACTCCGGTTCCAGCATAGCCATTTGAAAAATTTCATTTTTCTTCTTCTCGCCGCCTGAAAAACCCTCATTTACAGACCTGTTGGTCAATGCTGAGTCTATCTCTACCAGATT
>DAOVIK010000383.1 GCA_030673735.1 Anaerolineae bacterium | reverse complement strand
GCAAATGAACCGAAGAGGAAAGCGGCCTGAATGCCGGATAGCTGTTTCAGCGCTGAGCGAATAACATCTCCCGCCCCGGTTGTCTTCAGAACCATCGTACGCAGCTCAGGAAGGATGGGGAAATCAGGATCGATGCGGTAGATCTTGCGCCCTCCGACGGATTCGGAGGTCAGCAGTCCTATACGCTCAAGGTTGTTTAGCTCCCTCCACACCGCACTGTATTGTGCCTCGAGCATGGAAGCCAAGGCGCGTATATGGAAGCTCTCCTGCGGTCGCATCAGCAGCAGGCTTAGCAGATCAACCCGTACTCGAGAGGTGAACAGTCGCTTGAGCAATCAATCCTCCATCCCATGGGGCGCACTTCCCCCCATGAACACATTTCGTGATCATATTATCACTTAATTTGATCAACTTCAATCATCGTATTCCAGCTTGGGCTGGCGGGAAATGCCGCCAAACGGCTCAGCTGCCCTTTGCTTTCCTCAACATAGAGAGGCCGCGCGAGCCGGCGTCCGTGGCACCTCCCGCTTCGGCGTTGGCCCGACCAATTCGGAGGGCTTCCAGGGATTCCGGTGTGCTGATGATTTGGAATGAGTAGTGACGGGGCATGAGCTCGATCTCGAGAAATGCGATGTGGGCACACCTGGAGGGGATGATGGGGAGGTAGGTGGCGCTCCTGCGAGCCTTGCCCAGCGGGACGGTAGTATGGCCGCCCTGCTGCCCTTCAGCCGTATAAATGCTTCATCAACCTGCTCTTGACAGCCCCGTCAGATTTGTATATATTTTGTATACGTATGACTACAAAACGTATACGCCAAGATCCGATTCTGGAAGCACTCTTCACCTCCAAGGCTCGCGTGGAGATCCTCAAGCTGTTTTTTCTTTCGTCGAGTGAGCACCACTATATGCGCCAAGTTGCGGCGCTCACGGGCCAGCCCATTCGAGCAGTTCAGCGCGAGCTAGAGCGCCTAGAGCGAGCCGGATTGCTTGAATCCCAGAAGGATGGAAACCGCAAATACTTCCAAGCGAACCGCAGTTCTCCGATCTTCTCCGTCCTGCGCTCTTTGCTCGCAAGAACTGCCGGCTTGGGATCAGCACTGAGGGAGCATCTTCTCAAGGAAGAGGCGGATATCCGCGCGGCCTTCATCTTCGGATCCTACGCGCAAGGTTCAGAAGGCGCGACCAGCGATCTCGATCTCATGGTCGTTGGAGAGATTACAGCGAGGGATCTTGCGAATGTCTTGAAGCCAGCGCGGGAAGCGATTGGGCGCGAAGTTAACGCCGTAATCCTGCCCACAGACGAAATCCGCCAAAGGGTTGCGCAGGAAGACAACTTCGTGTTGACTGTACTGCGCGAAGCGAAGATCTTCCTGATCGGGGGAGAGGATGAACTTCGAGAGATTGCAGGCACAGGGACGGCTTAGGCCCCACAGGACGAGCCAATCCGAAATCCATCAACTGCTCAGGCTCGCCAATCGGGATCTCGCGGATGCACAGGTAAAGGGCCTATCGTCTGACCGTCGCTTCCTCATCGCATACGAGGCAATTCTTGCACTGGCAACAATCGCGCTCTACTGCTCCGGCTACAAGACCCACGGCCTCGGCCACCATTGGGTGACCTTCCAGTCGCTTCCAGACATCATGGGGAATGAAGTGCGTGAGACAGCAGCGTACTTCGACCTCTGCCGCACGAAACGAAACGTGAGCGCCTATGATCGTAGCGGCCAGATATCGCAGAAAGAAGCTGATGAGCTGATTCGCGAAGCGTCGGCATTCAAATCCGTCGTGCTTGAATGGCTGAAGGCCAATCACCCCCGGCTCATTGATTGAGCGTGCCCTCCACTCCCTGATAAAGTGATTCAGCTTCGTCATCCAGTCGCTTTTGTGGATTGGAATCAGGCGTCAGCATACTGCGTATGGGCCAGCGCTCGTCTGCCAACCGAAGCGGAGCTGGAGTTCGCAACTCGCGGGCCTCAGAGCCTGCGCTTTCCATGGGGGAACCAATTCGATGGCAGCAAGGTGAATTTCTGCGATGCGAATTGCGAATACGGTTGGGCGGACGATACGAGGGATGACGGATACGCGCGAACATCCCCGGTGGGCAGCTATCCGGATGGTGCAAGCTGGGTCGGTGCGATGGATTTGGTGGGCAACGTGTGGGAGTGGGCG
>DAOVIK010000092.1 GCA_030673735.1 Anaerolineae bacterium | reverse complement strand
GATCGGTTCCCTCGATAGGGCTAATTCACCGTGAAGTAAGTGTAGTGATATTGGATCAACCCATCACGCAAACCCAGCGTGTCCTTTCCATCAAGCACCTGGCCGCTGTCGCTAGTTGCTGTCCACGTGAAATGCCGGGAGCTTCCGTACCCGGTCTTCCCTGTGAGCTGAAATTGCCCTTGGGGCAACAGATCCGCGAGCATTGTCTGATACCACTGCTGGACCGCAGGTTTCCCCACGACAGTTCGAGCTCCTGTGACGTGAGCCGCGTTCTCTTGATACAAAGCTGTCAAGAGAGCAGGATCCTGCTGGTTGAGCTTTCCAATGACCTGCTCGGGATAATCAGCCACCGGAGCTACCGGGGGCCAATCGAAGTCAGCCACCGCTTGGAACAGATCGAGGTAGGCAGGATTGGTTGCGTAATCATAGCTCCAAGCATTCACTGCCGTAAAACCGTAATTCTTGGCATGCTGCATCCATCTCGTGATCTCATCCGCGGTAGGACGCCAGGTCGGTGAGGTATATGTTGAGACCGTAGGAATGACCGGCAAGGCAGGCTCCAGGACCATGTACTGCTCCATGCAAAGATCGATCTGCCGTTCGGGATTGTGAGCGCCTTCGAAGTAGATCTGCGGCATGTTGATGTCGCAGCCTTCCAAGAAGGCTTCAAACGGAAATTCCGGATGCCATCTGGGAAAGCGGTAGGAGCTCAAGGCAACCGGAGTATTCTGCAGGCCTGCGCGCAATTCCTGCATGAACGTGCGCGCAGCCTCTTCCTTGCCCGGCTCCTTGTATGGCGCTTCCCCATCAATTACATAGCCATCCAGGCCCAATTCGGTCATGCGGTTGATTGCGAGCGCCGCTTCACCAACCGGGTCATTCCCATAAACGTAATGCCAGCCCCACACCTGAACGCCGATATCCCGCAAGGCATTGGCCACCGGAGGGATCAGGTCCGTTTCGGTTTGGTAGTCATAGTTGTAGACCCACCTAGGACCGTCAGCGATCTTGATTAGCACGTGCGATAGACCTGCCGCCCCAACCCGCGCTGCGATCGCTGCCGGATCTCCTTCGTCGCAGTGTGGAAGCTGCCACATGTAGTAGCCCTTCCCATATAGAGTCATGGCCGTTCCTCCGTTAGCGACGATCCTCGCAAGAGCATTTTCGCTGATTCGAACCGTGATCGAGAATTCGATCGAAGCGTGACTTCACCAAATCCCTTGGAAATATCAGTCCGTCGGTTCGTCGCCGTGCTCCTGCCCATCGCTGATAATCTCGCTCGGTCCTTCCCTGGTTTCCCCTTCATGCCGTCGCTTCTTGCTGCCTCGCTGGACCGCATGTCGTCCGTACCTCTCCTTGATTTCATCGAGTGCGCGCAGCAGGCGTCCATCTTCTTCCCATGAGTGATCGAAGAGGCGCAATTGACGGATGGGAGCTCCCAAGTCAGCCACGCCTACTCCCAGCAGCCGCACCGCACGCCCTTTGCGCCATTCCTTCTCAAACAGGTGCAGCACCGACCGGTAGATCTCGCCGTCCTGATCGGTAGGATTTTCCAGGCGCATCTGCCGCGTGATGGTGGTGAAATCTGGCCAGCGCAGCTTAAGACGACCCGTACGTCCGGCGAGCTCGCCGCGGCGCAATCGCATTCCGACACGCTCGCTGAGCCGGCGTAAAGATCCGCGCAGTTCATCACCGTCCTTCACATCCTTCGAGAATGTTCTTTCGGCAGACATGGAACGCGCCTCATGATCCTCAATGACTGGACGGTCATCAATTCCAAGTGCTCTAGTTGCAAGTTCCTGGCCACGAGAGCCGAAGTAGCGCGATAGGCGCTCGGCGGATAGGGCGGCCAAATCCCCGATGGTCTTGACGCCAAGTTCTGCCAGCCGAGAACTCGTCTTCGGTCCAACTCCCCAAAGCATCGCCACAGGCAGCGGAGCCAGGAAGCTGGCCTCTTCTCCGGGAGGCACAACTATCAAACCCCTGGGCTTTCCTACTTCGGTGGCGATCTTGGCTACGAGCTTGTTGCTCGCTACTCCCCAAGAAGTGGGCAACCGTAAGCGCTCTAGTATTCTCTTCTGCAGCTGGCGGGCGACCTCCCCACCCGGGAGGGGATCGTCGCTCACATCCAAGAACGCCTCATCGATTGAAATCTGCTCAACCAAAGGTGCAGACTCACGCAGCAAATTAATCACTCTGGATGACCACTTGCCGTATGCGCCGTGCTGCGGGGATACGACGATCAAATCGGGGCACTGCCGCGCCGCCAGCGTGGTTGACATGCCCGAGCGGATCCCATACTTCCTTGAGGGATAGGAAGCCGAACTCACAACCCCTCTTCCACCCGGCTGTCCCCCGACGACGAACGTCTTGCCGCGCAAATCAGGGTTTAATATCTCCTCAACGGAACAGAAGAAGGCATCCAAATCAAAATGCAGTATCGTGCGGGCCATCATTCCTCACTGCATGCAGCTTGAAGCAAGGTTCATGCCACATGTATTTGCAGCGTATCCTGACTGTGCTGAAAAGGGATTGCGCTCTCACAATCTTACGTGCCCAACAGTTGACAATCGTAGGCACGTTTGTACAATCTGATCAATCCATCTTGAGGGGTTTGATGCGTACCTGTTCTCTCTGCCAAACAACTGCACCTGACTCTGTACACGTTTGTGCGAACTGTGGAGCTGACCTCGCGAGGCATTCCGTCACAGCGACAACCTTGGCACGCCTGAGGGGAAATCCCAGGGTGAGCAGAATTCGGTTGATCGTAGCTGCCGATGCATGTCCGGCGTGCAAGGCTGCCGAGGGAGATTTCGATAAGAGGCTCGCACCTGATCTTCCCGTGATCGGTTGCTCTCACGCTCTAGGTTGCCGCTGCTTCTACGAACCTCTACTCACACAGATCTATCCCTAGCCCAGATCTGGCGCATTGACTTCTAAGGCTTTTTATCTTTCAGCAGCTTGCGTGCCAAGGCGATTGCTGCTTTGTGGGTATCAACCTCTCCAACGGCTTGCGCCTCTCGGATCAACTCCAGCAAGCGCCCTACCTCAGGGCCAGGCTGCAATCCAAGCGCCGAGATCAAATCCGAACCGCTCACAAGCGCCTTGGGATCTATGGCCTGTTCTCGCTTCTCAAGAAAGGCTGTGAGAAGCGTTCTTCCTGTCTCGACTCTCATGCCCCAAGCATCTTCCGGAGGCGCGGCGGCATACTTACCCAGGCAGTCCGCCAACGAAATCAGAATGGCATCCACGCCTGCCTCCCCCGCCTGCCGGAAGAAGCGATACACTGCGCGCGGCGTGATCTTTGGCTCCCTCTCAAGCCATTCAATACGCATGTGATGACGGACGATTTTGCCAAGACGCTCGACTTCAACGCTGCTCAATCGCAGCTTCCGCGCCCGCTTCATGACCTTGTGCGCGCCGGATTGCTCATGCCCGTGGAAAACCGGCTTGCCTGGTAACTTGGCGCTCAATGCCTCAACCTTGCCCGAATCGTGGTACAGCGCGGCAAAGTGAAGCAATTGGTGCTGACCCCGACCGACGCTCAGTTCGGTATCCAGATGCTCACGGAGGGCATCACGAAATCGGCCCAAATGCAAACTGGCCTGCGCTAACACAAGATCCCCTGGTACATCGGGATCATGCTCGTCGGCCAGTACACCCAAGAGGCTGCTTAGGCGGTCCGATACCGCAAGCGTGTGATTCCAGGCATCATAGTCGTGCGGCGCGGGTTGAGCCAAGTCCTTCAGCTCTTCGAGCTCGGGCAGGATAGTCGTAAGTATGCCCTGATGATCCAACACCCGAAGTGCCTTTGCCGGACGAGGCAGGTCCAGCACCCGCATAAACTCATCCCGGATTCGTTCAGCCGAGACTTGCGTCAATCCCTCCAATGCGGTCGAAACCTGTTTTGAGGTCTTGGGATCGATCTGGAAATCGAAATCGGTGGCTATGCGCACTGCACGCAGCGTACGCACCGGATCATTTGCCAGCGCTTTGGCGCTGCAAGCCTTGACGAGCTTGTCTTTCAGGTCCTGGAGGCCCCCGGAGGGATCGATCAGCGTTTCTGGATCATCAAGTGGAACCGCGAGGGCATTGATGGTGAAATCCCGATCCATTAAATCGGCGGTGATATCTGAACCGCGCAGCCGGGCGAAATCAATTGTGCGACGAGAGCCATCAGGTTGAAGAATGATTACGCGGCCCGTATCCCGTTCGGCATCCAGTTCGTAATACTTCCCGCCAATGGCATCTGCGAATTGCCGCGCCAAACCTCTACCTCCCGCCTCTACCGCGAAATCCAGATCAAGCGGATGGCGACCCAGCAGATGGTCGCGCAGCGCACCACCAACTAGCCAGGCTTTTTGGTCCTTGGCTTGCTCCTTTAGGACATTGAATAAGGGATCAGATAGCAAGGAACTGAGGGACATGTCGCTATGGGTTGCGCGGGATGTATTTATCCGCCCGCACAACTCCTATGAAGGGGAGATCACGATAGAACTCATCTATGTCCAAGCCGTAGCCAAAGACGAACTTGTCCGGTAAGGTGAAGCCGCGATAGTGGATTGGCACTTCGGTCTCTCGATTCTCCGGTTTATCGAGCAACGTGCATACCTGCAAGCTCTTCGGATGGCGCGTCTTCAGCAGTTCAAGGACGGAGGCGATCGTGTTACCGCTGTCAATGATGTCTTCAACCAAGAGAACGTCTCTTCCGCGGATTGAGGCCGTCAGATCAAGCGTGATGCGAACTTGCCCGGTCGATTTGCGGGCGCCTGCTCCATAGGATGATACTGCCATGAAATCAATGGAATGTGGGACGTTGATGTGCCTCATCAGATCCGTGAGGAAGATCACACCGCCTCGCAGAATGCAAATCAGATGCAGGTCTTTGCCCTGATAATCCTCGCTTATCTCAGCCCCCAATTCGCGAATGCGCGATTGGAGCTCCTCCTCTGTGATCAATACTTCCTCAAGAAACTCCTCATGCCCCTGCATCATCAATCCCTTCGCACCTTGTGATGCTCGCGGCAGCGGGGCTCATAGAGCTCGCTTGCTCCCACGATAACCACGGGATCATCATAATGTGCCGGCTCGCCATCGATAAGCCTCTGAGTCCGGCTTGCGGGATTCCCACAAACCATGCAAATGGCATTCAGCTTGTCCACCTTTTCTGCTTGCGCCATTAGATGCGGTACAGGCCCAAACGGCTCACCACGAAAATCAGTATCAAGCCCTGCGACGATCACTCTCACTCCGCGGTCGGCCAGCTGCTGCACTACGGAGCGGATTTCATCATCGAAGAATTGCGCTTCGTCAACTGCTGCTACCGTAGTATCCTCCCCAACCATCTGTAAGATCTCACCCGCACTATCTATCGGAGTGGCGGCAAATTCTCCCCCAGCATGTGAGGTAACTTTGGTTTGCTCATCGCGTGTATCCACACTCGGCTTGAAAACCTGTACCTTCTGCTTGGCGATCGTTGCCCGTCGCAAGCGACGGATCAGTTCATCTGTCTTGCCGCTGAACATAGAGCCGACGACGACCTCTACGCTGCCATCTGTGTGCCGCATGATCCTCACTCCTCCCCTGAAATACGTTTGGGCAGGTGCTTTCGCACCTGCCCTGAGTCTACACCACGCTGGATTGCGATAAAAGTGTGACTAGGTCGCTTTCGGCTCGACAACCGTTTCCGGCAGTTCGAAGCCTCGTCTCTTGAGGCTTCGTTTCACATCTGCAAGGCTCTTGCGCCCGAAACCATCGATCGCGAGCAGCTTTTCATCTCCCTCAGCCAAGAGTTCCAGCAGCTGGCCCACGATGCTGATGCCTTCGTTGGTCAGGATCGATTCAACGCGTTTGCCTAGTTCTAGCTCAGCTACGGGCAACTCTGGAGACGTGAGGGCAGCCTCTCGAGCATCCTTCGCATCGACGTACTCCTTACGCGCCTGCAGCTTCTTGTAGAAGCGGTCAACCTGTCCTTCGGTATCGACGATGCGCTGCTCGCCAGTGAAGAACGGGTGGCAGTTCGAGCATACGTCGGTGTGGATGGATTCGGCTGTGGAGCCGGTCGTCCAAGAATTCCCACACACACATGTCACTGTTGCCGCTTTGTAGTAATCGGGGTGAATTCCTTCCTTCATTTCCGTTTCCCTTCCCCGGACTTGAATGCGATCGCACCTGCAAGATTGATCCCCGGGGAAGGATTCAATCATCGCTGGGTAGCGATCGCGATCTGGTCTTCTTCTCTACATGGGGACGATATTCACTCGCTTGCGACCACGCGGCCCGCGATCGAAAACTACCTTGCCGTCGGTCGCAGCATAGAGCGTGTCGTCGCCGCCACGGCGGACGTTTTCGCCGGGATGAATCCGCGTGCCGCGCTGGCGCACCAGGATGTTGCCAGCGAGCACAACATGGCCACCATACTCCTTCACGCCAAGGCGCTTGGAATGGCTATCGCGTCCGTTGCGGGAAGAACCTCCGCCTTTTTTGTGTGCCATGGCTAACCTCTACTTCTCGTCCTCTTTCTTGCTGCGCGAGGACGTCTTGCTCTCGGTGTC